>CAZTDK010000360.1:0-6729 GCA_964611965.1 uncultured Binatia bacterium (SeqCode)
CGACGCCGGCGCGTACGGCGCGGATGGCGTCGTCCTCGGCGACGCGCCGTACGCCGAAAGCGGCCATCACCCCGTCGCCCATCAGCTTGACGACCGTACCGCCGTGGGCTTCGACGGCGCCGCGCATGGCCCGGTAGTAGCGCTCCATCAAGCGGGTGACGGACTCCGCATCGAGGCGCTCGTGCAGCGACGTCGAGCCAATGAGATCGGCGAAGATGATCGTGACCACCTTGCGCGCTTCGGCCTGCTGGGCGTCGGGGAAAAGGCTCCTCGCGGTTGGGTCGTTGGTTGTCAGGGGTGCTGAGGAGGGTGTGCGCCCCAGTGGGGCGCCGCATTCGCCGCAGAACTTCTCGTGCGGTTGGTTCGGTGTGCCACAGGCCGGACAGGGGGCCGCCAGCGGCGCGCCGCACTCGCCGCAGAACTTACGCCCATCACGATTCTCCTCTCCGCATCCAGCGCAGCGCACTCGTCCCCCCTGACGGCGAACAGCCTAACCCCTGACAGCCTCAATGCCCTCTTCGAGCATACGTCGAATCTGCACCACCCGGAATGCCGCGCCGATGCGCTCGAAGGCAGTCAGTGCGTCGAGCGGCCCCCCGGATTGCGCATGATGCGCGCGGCGGATGAGCCCGGCGGCAAGTAGATGCACCTCAGAATTTCTTGAGCTGATGCCCACCCTCGACGTACTGCTGCATCATCTCCAGGCAGCGCGCGTCTTGCGCGATGAGATTCGCAAACAAATCGCCCTCCTCGTCGACGCCCTCCGCGGTCGGCCGGCCATGGCTGCCGCGCAGCACCTGCTTGATGTAGGTGAGCGCTGCGGCCGGCTTGTCGAGGAACTCACGAGCCATCGCGCGCGCGGCGACCAGCACGTCACCTTCCACGTAGTGATGCACCAGCCCTTCGCGGGCCGCTTCCTCGGGATGGAATGTGCGTCCCCGCAATACCCATTCAAGCGCCTTGCTGGTACCGACCACCCGTGCGAGGCGAGTGGTCCCGCCGGCACCGGGCAGCAGTCCGACAAGAATTTCCATTTGCCCGATGGTGTACTTCCCGGGGCCGGCAAGGCGAATATCACAGCACAAGGTCAGCTCGCAGCCGCCGCCACCGCAGTAGCCGTTGATCGCGGCGATGGTGGGCTTCTGGCAGTTGTCCACTTGTTCCCAAACGCGCCGCAACGGCGTCCGCGCAAAGCGCGGGTCGGGCAGGCCCTGCGCACGACGCGCCTTCAGCGCGCCCGCCATGCCGATGATCTCCTCCACGGAGAAATGCCGGATGAACACATCCGGCAAGCCGCCGGTAAAGATGATCACACGGACCGCGGAATCGTTTTCCAGAGCGGTCATGGTCTCGCCCAGCTGGACCACCATGTCACTGGTGAAAAAGCCTTTCGGCGGATTGGTGAAGATGATGGTCGCGATGCCGTCTTCGATGACGTGCTCGACTTTGCCCATGGCTGCGCTCCTCCGGTGCAATTGAGCTGGGGTCTTCAGCAACGAATCAATTGATCTGCTGCAAGGCGATACACGCTCCGTTTTCGGTACGGCTCGGACCAGCAGAGCGGATAGCCGCTTCATCCGCTATCCGGACCGCCGCCGGGCGCACACTGGCACGATCGACCGCGGCCGGATAGCACGTGACCGCAGAGCACGTCTACGGCACCGGATCATGGCCGCGCCTTGAGCAGTGGGCCAGACTCGGGCATCCATGGACCAAGCAATGGTCGACGGGCTCCGTCATCACCCTGGCGACACGCCGTACGACGACGTTGCCGATGTCGTGATTCACGGTCCGCTCCTGAAATCCTGCCGCGCAGCGCGGCCCTGGTGCTCGACCGCGGGTAGCGCGGTGTGCCGTTTTGGAGCGCTGCTCGGGGTGCGCCGCCGATGCAGCTCGCGACGGAAAACACTTCCTCCTTGGCGAGCTGGCTGCGGACCGGGGTCAGGTGCCGCGACGTGTCGCCGTGCGGTGCAGGCGGGCGAGTTCCTGCTCGGTGACGCGCACAAGCCGCGCAGACTGGGTAGCGCGTCTGGATCGGCAGTAAGGCTCCAGTACAGCCCGCCGTTGCAGCTCAGTACCGCGACGGTCAGCGCCTGGTGTGAGAACAGGAACGTCAGTGGATAGATGCCGACCAGCGGAGCACCCAACAGGTACGCCGGCACCTGCGGGCCGGCGAGATTGGTGATCGACAGATTGTACATGCGGGCCCGCGCCGCAATCCAGGCCAGCCAGCCGGCGAGCGGTGGAAACATGCAGTCGCTGAAGGTGGTGAGCAGTTCCACGCCGTGGGGCTGCCCCGAACCTTTGACTGCGGCGGTGCGCTCGATGATCAGTTGCAGCCGCCCTTCAGCTGCTGTTCTGGACGGGTCTGCGGCCCTTCGAGGCTGCCGAGTTGCAGTGGGATGATATCGACTTGGTCGGTCGCCGCCTCCACGTCCGTCGCTCTTGGCACCCGGACGCCTATGGGGAACCGAAGACGGCAAGCGCTCGGCGCAGGGTGGAGCTCTTCGATTCGACCGTCGAGCTGCTCCGGAACGTCCAGCCGCTGCACGTCGCACCCGACATGCCGGTGTTCACCAACACCAACAGGAAGCCGATCGAGCGAACACTCTGTGGGTGGAATGCGAGAGGGGGGACTCGAACCCCCACGGGGGTTACCCACTAGATCCTAAGTCTAGCGCGTCTGCCAGTTCCGCCACTCCCGCACTTGTGAAACGCGCCCCGTGTGTAGCAGGTCGCGCGCGTCAGTCGCAAGTTCGGACGACAGACAGCAGACTTAAGTGCTGCGCTAATACTAGCTCGAGTCGGTTTTCCCTGGGTCCGTGGCATAACGCCGTCTGCTGTCTGTTGTCTGGCCAGTCTCGTTTCATCTCCTGGCCGCGTTGTCTGTGGCGTCGTCGGGAAGCACCTCGATTCCGAGGCGGCCGATGATGCTCAGCATGGCCATCTGGTCATCGCCGTTGACGAACTTGATGTGGGTCCCGTCCGCCGGGAACTGATGAAAAGCCGGATCGATCGACACCCAGCGGCCGAGCCACACCTCGCACCAGGCGTGATAGAGAAACACGTGGTCGAGGTAGACGGCGCCGGCCGCGACACGCGTCGGGATGCCGGCGGCACGGCCGAGCGCCGCCAGCAGCGTCGCGTGCTCGTTACAATCGCCTTCGCCCATATCGAGCACCTGCAGCGCATTGGGAATACTGATCGTCGGCACCTTGCGTAGATGCTCGTACACCCAATCGTTCAACAACACGGCGGCACGCTTCGCATCGTGCTCCTCGCCGAGGATCTCGTGCACCAAGGCGCGAATGCGCGGGTGATCGCTCTGCAGGAAGGCCGTCGGCGCGAGCTCCGCCTCATGACCGCCATGATACGGCAACACGTACGACTCGAGCGTCGCGACGTCGGGTCGGACAATCGCCACCACCGCACCGTCGCGCTGTTGCTCGTCATCGCTCGGGACGCCGTCGAGGGTGATGCCGGAGAGCCGTAGGCGCAACGTACGGCGATGGCGAGGGTCGTCGATCGCCCGCGACACCGGCACCGCGGTGTTCGCCACCAAGTCGAGCGCCGCATCGGGATTCCAGTTGCCGTGCAGGGCCTGCTCAGCCCCCTCGCGCACCGACGTGAATCCCATCGGCGCTTCCTCACGCAAGACCGCGCCGCTGTCGTCGATCCATGCCGTCGTTTGCAACCCGTGAAACTCTTCGTGCAAGCGCCATGTAGACTGGGCGCTGTCGCTGTGCGGCAGTGGCTCCTGACCCTCGACAGTAATGTGCATGCGTTCGTTCTTCATCGTGGTCGGATCGAAGACCAGTGCGGCCAGCTGTTTTCCGGCTTGCAGCGTGCCGCGGCCGATGGAGGCGCGCAGGGTGGACGGCAAATAGACCGGCTCGGCCAACGCGACGGTTTGCTCGCTGGTATCCCTGCCGGTGTGCAGCGTGAGATGCAAGCTCGTGCCATCGATCACACCGCTGGCGCTGAGGTTGCCCACCCCGCTGCTCAACTCGAACTGTACATCGCGCAGAGTGTAGGCCGAAGTCGCATGTCCGGAGACGCGCGTGCGCACCGTTTGCGGCGCATTCAGCACGGTGACCCGCAGCAGCGAATCCTCGGAAAACTGGAATCCATCACCGTCGGCGGAAATACTCTCGTGGGTGTACCCGACCTTCTGATCCTTGTAGTAGACACCCATCCAGTCCTCACCCAGCTGCGGCTCACGAGGTGCCGGCACAACGGTTTCCGCCGTCGTGGGTCGCCAGGTGCGCTGCACCAGCAATCCCAGCATCACCATCCAAAACCCCAGGATCGCCACGAACAATGGTTGCCGCATGCTTGCCCCTCGCCGAACGTCCCGACTATCTTAGAAGGGTCATGGCTTCCGCTCCACCCCGATTTGCAGTCGATCGAATGCTCGGGCGGCTCGCGGTGTGGCTGCGCCTCATCGGCTGCGATGCGACCTGCGAACCACAGCTGACCGGGCGCGCACTGCTCCGCCACGCGCGCCACGACGGGCGCATGGTCGTCACGCGCGACCGCCGGTTGCTACGCGAGTGCAACACACCACCCATCCTGTTCATTGACAGCAACCACTTCCGTGACCAACTGCGGCAAGTGGTTAGCGCCTGCGCCATCGATCCGCTGGCGCACATCTTCACCCGCTGCTCACGCTGCAACGCAGCGGTCGCACCGATGAGCAAGGAATCGGCACGCGGTCAGGTCCCCGAGTATGTTTTCACCACACAGGAGCGTTTCGTGCGATGTCCGCGTTGCCAGCGTATCTATTGGCCGGCGACGCATTATGATCGCGTCCGCGATGATCTGCGGCGGATCGGGTTTGAATAGGGCCTGAGGGCTTGGGGGCTTGGGGGCTTGGGGGCTTGGAAGTTTGTGGGGCGTTCAAGGCAGCTGGATTTCTTCGGCCGTGCGTTCTACTTTGCGGCCGACATGGCAACCCCTACGTTTGGAGATGCCGAGTTTTTTTTCGGACGGTGTCAACGGTGCGGCAAACGAGTGCTCACGTACACCGACGTTGGGCCCGATGATCGCGAGCTGCGAAGATGCCTGCACTGTGAATCCATTATTGCGACGGGGCTGGAGGCGGCGACGGCGGCTGAGCTGCATGCAAACGGGTACGGTATCATCGATGCGCGCACGTGCGGTGACGGCGGCGGATGCACCGCCAGCGGCTGCGGCATGTTGAAGCGCTAGAGCCTGTGTCGCTACGGGTTGCAAAGTTCGACGCGTGGGCGGTTAGCCGCTAGCCGGCTTTGCACTGAACCAAGGACCAGAAACCCGGGGGCAGAACCGAGTGCTGTGCTTTGGCGGGCAAAGTCCCTGGCCCTCGCAGCCGGCCCGCACCAATGGCGCGGCCAGTGGGTCGTCGCGGCGCAATACATCTCGCAAATCGATCAGTCCTGGCACTGTCGCCAGAGTTTGTTGTCCTCGCCCTGGATTATCGGCCACGTCCCCATTGCTTTGTCTCGCGGCACATGGCTTGCGTATCGCCCACAGCATGGTAACGGATAATGTGAACATGAATTCATCAGCCGAGCTCGGTGCCGGAGGAACAATGCAACGATCAACAAAGCACTCACTTGCACGCAGCACCGGCTTCGCGCTCGACGATGACGACGTGACGTTACAGCGCCTGCAGCCGGTGGTTGGTGGTGAGTCTCGCACCGGCCAACTGACGGGCACAAAGGCATTGATGCTCGCGGTACTCGAGGACGGGATCCGCAGCTATTTGGGCGGGGCACGCACCATCGCCCAGGACGCGGAGTACTGGATCTACACGCACCGGCGACAATCCCCGTTTTCTTTCGTCGTGGTGTGCGAAATTCTGGGGTTGGACGCCGACGCCGTTCGCAAGACTCTCAAACGCATGAAGGATGATCATGTGTCGCCGCGCAAAGCGTTCCCGCGCGCGCGCCACAACGTGCGCATCCCTGGACGTGTCTACGCCCGCAAGACGAGTTGATCGCGCGCCGAGGGCGGCTCTCGGTTCGAGATCTCGAATTTCCGAGAATGTCTCAACCGAAGGACGGGTCCGGAAAAGTCCACGTCTAGGAATTACAGCGGAGAGGGGGGGATTCGAACCCCCGGACCCGCAAGGGGTCACACGATTTCGAGTCGTGCCGTTTCAACCGGGCTCACGCACCTCTCCGTACTTGAAAGAATTGCCGCAAGAGTGCGCTGGACTCCTCGGCACACACGCCTTCGGTGACACGCAGGCGATGGTTCCCGCGGTAGTCCTCAACGGCGTCATAGACCGACCCCAACGCTCCAAGCTTGGGCTCCCGGCATCCGAACACGACGCGCCGCAGCCGGGCATGCAGCATTGCACCCACACACATCAGACAAGGCTCTACGGTAACATACATGATAGCACCAGGCAGCCGATAGTTCGCCGCGCGCAGCGCCGCCATGCGCAATGCCCGGATCTCGGCATGCCCCGTCGGGTCGTGCGAGCTGATCGGCGCGTTGTAGGCGCTGCCGATGACTTGCTCCTCGCGCACGACGACAGCCCCGATCGGAACCTCGTCCTCCAGGCTGGCCTGTCGCGCGGCGCACAAGGCCAGCTGCATGAAGCGCTGGTCAACATCCGGTACGCGGCTGCTGGCTTCCGTATACATCGCGGCGAACGCTACCACAGCGCCTCCAACCCGACAACGAGGGGGGCGGGGGGGGGGGGGGGGGGGGGGGGGGGGGGGGGGGGGGGGGGGGGGG
>CAZTDK010000361.1:0-6728 GCA_964611965.1 uncultured Binatia bacterium (SeqCode)
CTGTCTGACCTGCTCGATCGACTGCGGGCCGTGCGATACGTGCGGTGATGGCCACTGCGAACAGGGCGAGACATGCCCACAAGATTGCTACTGCGGCGACGGCCTGTGCGCGCGCGATGAGGATCACAACAGTTGTGCGAAAGATTGCTACTGCGGCAACAGCACCTGCGATTCCGGAGAAACCAGCGTAGCCTGCCCCAACGACTGCCGCTGCGGCGATGGGATCTGCGACGCCAGCGAGAGCTTCGCGTCATGCCCGCAAGACTGCACGTGCGGCGACGGCGTTTGTAACGGAGCGGACACGTGCGCCACCTGCCCGGGTGATTGCGGTGACTGCCCGCGTACGGTGTTCGTCACCTTTCAGTATCTCAACGGCGCCGACCTGGCCGGGATCGCGACCACTGCCGGCTGCACCGGCGGCCACCGCGGCTTGTGCGCCGCCGACTATGTTTGCCAGCAAGAGGCGCAAGGCGAGTCGCTCCCCGGCACCTACAAGGCGTGGCTGTCGGACTCGACCCTGGCCGCAAAGGATCGGCTGACCCACAGCACCGGTCCCTACGTGATGGTGGACGGCACCCCCATCGCCAACGACTGGACCGACCTGACCGACGGCACCCTCGACGCCGCTATCACGCTGACCAGTGGCGGGGCGAACTTCGGCACCGGCGGCGCCTGGACGGCGACGACGCCGGCCGGCGACATCTCCGCTCCGGATACCTGCTCCGATTGGATCGACGGCTCAGCGGCCGACTTCGGCGCAGACGGGTTCGTCGGCTCGGCGAACGGGGACTGGACGCAAAACTCGGTGGTGCCTATCGACCGCTGTAATGTGCAGAGTCGGTTGTACTGCTTTCAGCAGTAACGTTCCGTCATGATCGGTCCGGCTCTGCCGCCGTATCACTCTCTGAACGACCGGAGCGCGGCAGCGTGGTGCGGTCATCGAACGCATCGGGCAAGCTCCACAGGCAGTGCTGCCCGCTGCGAGCGCATCCAGCTCCTCCGTTGGGGCCTTTTTCCGGACCCGCGCTCCACACCGCCCGCGCGAACTTTTGATACCCCAGCGGCGCGCCCGAGTATGGATCCACTGGCAGGGTAGAAAGGACCCCCTCGGAAACCAGCTCGCTCAACGTGGCCGGCAACTCACCAGAGCGCAATTCGTAGAGCCGCAATGCGAGAAGCGTGGAGGTACCTCGGGCGATCGCGCGGGACAGCGACACGTTGTCCAGATAGACCGAAGACGCACCGGGCACGACTTCGAGAACCCACCGCTTGCCGATTGGATTGTCCACGGCGGCCAGCGCAGCGCGGACTTTGCGTGCCGCACGCACGGAGATGTTCCACCGCTCCGGCCATGCGGCCAGTTCCACGCGCAGTCCGGCATCACGATCGTTGACGGGACGCCCGACATCGCGGGGCGCGGCCATGACGATCGCGGCGACGCACGCGCTGGCAAGACGCAGTGTTTCGGGAGGGTCCAGCGCCTTCGGGTGATCCGCGAACACGAATTTCGCCACGCGCATGGATTCCGAGCCCTTCCCGAAAAACCACTCCAGCGCGCCGCCCCGACCACCGACTCCAACGCTGAAAACCTGCTCGGACATACGCACGGCAAAACAATTGAACTCGACGCGGTAGGCTTGCGCCGCTGCCGCCCCAAGCCCCTGCTCATTCAGCGCCACAGCCCTCAGCACAGCATTCAGGGACGCTGCATCCGCATTGGGATGCGCCGCGTACCAACGCGCCCCGGCCATCGCATCGGCGTCGAGCGCAAGGCCCACGAGAAAATGAATCAGCGGGCCATCGCCCGCCTCGAAGAGCCGCGCATACCGCAGCAGGCCCAGTACGTCGTCAACAGATCCCTGGCGATCGCCGGCGCGCTGCCTCGCCTTGGCGCGTTCGAGCTTGAGAACCGCGAGGCGGCGCATCAAGGCAAACTGCGGGAAGTCGGTCGGGAACCGCAAGAGCGGAAACTGCAGATCCGGTCGGCTCAAGGCGCGGTCAAATTCCTCCAGCGCCGGCGCGTTGGCATCGAGCGTGGCGTCGATACAATCCGTGTCGGCGCCTGTGACGATCTCCGGCCAATCACGCCAAGACATCGCGCTCTCACCGCCACACGCCCGGGGGTCGGCATCCATGACCAACCGCGTGGTGGCCTCGACGAGCAGGGGATACGCATTGTCGTCATCCGCAACGGGACGTCGGTGGTAGCGCACTGCCGGGTCGATGTACGGCCGCAGCGCCGTGCTCGCCGCGCAAGCCTCGTCGTCGCCGTGCGCCACTGCCGCGCTCGAGGTCACCAGAATCAGCAGCATGCCGCAACCGGCGGTAACGGCTTGGGCCGTGGATCGGCTCTTCATCGTCGAAGTCCGCTCGAAGGGAACAACCCCTACACATCGCCCTCAACTTGCTGACCACTCTCCAGGGTCAACGCTCAACCGCACCCTTGTTTTGCGTTGGCCGGAGGCGCATCACTTCAAAGCCCGCTTTCCGGCGAGTGGCGATACCGGTCGGCATCTGCCGGCAAACCCGTCCGTCATCCTCTTGGAAGCTATCCGCTTCGACATGCACAATCCACCAGAACGAGGATGCAACTTCTATAAGCCAGCAGCCTGTCGGACTGGCAGACCTTAGCGACGAACGAGGCGGGGCGATAGAGGAGGCGCTGGCCAACCGCTGTCTCCCGCAGCCGCGTCTGCTGGCCGGTGGTCGTGCCGTTGCCGTTGTCCGCGGCCGGACGGGTCGAGACTACCTGCTGAAAAGGGAGAGTACGGTGTGCCTCACATTGGACCACTCTGCAGCAGAAGCCGCCGATGCATGCCGCAGGATCGCAGCAGTCGGGGACTGTCGTGCACTTCTCGCCGAGTCGGTTCACAACCTGCTTCGCAGAGCATTGAAGCACTGGCACCGGGAGCCAGCAAAAGCATGCGCCAGGAGGGGATCGAACCCCCGACCTACGGCTTAGAGGGCCGATCAAGCTACTTCGGAAGGTTGAGGCAGCACAACGTTTTTTCAAGTCCCATCAGCATGAAGCCGTGGACCTGCGCGTCAGGGCGTCCACTGGTCTTCACTCCTTTTCACTGGCGTACCGGCACCAGGACCGGCAGCGGTTTGGGGCCAACGGAATCTTCCGATGATCACGCGGCAAGCTGGCGGATGGTTTCTGCCGGCATGAACCCACCGGGCATTGGCACGCACGATCAGGCACAACGTGCGCCGCGCCCCGTCGCGCAGATCGTGTCCGACCCTTCGGTACGCTCGCTTGCGCTCGCTACTCAGTCAGGGTGATCGGCGGCCCATCGCCCCAAGCAGGCCGAAGGCCGTATCGAGAGGGGACGCCGTTTTGCAAACCTGTCCTGAGTAGCGCAACGCGCGTATCGAAGGATCGGCGACTGATTTTGAGCTTCGTGGCATTGGCCGGCTTGCGGATGCCCTTGTTTGCCAGTCCGCGGCCAGCGTTAGTGGAGGGATCGAGGCATCTTGACAGGTGCAATCACTGCTATCATTCTCCAGGTATGGCTCAACTCGTGGTTCGTAAGATCGAAGACTCGGTGGTGACACGGCTGCGGCGCCGCGCGGCTCGCCATGGCGTGTCGTTGGAAGAGGAACACCGGCGGATCCTGCGTGCGGCGGTGCTGCCGGCGGCTGGCAAGGAGGCGACGACCTTCAAGGAGTATCTGATGGAGATGCCATCGTGTGGGGGTGACGCCGCCTTTGAGCGCCCGCCGGCGAAGCCGAGGCGGGTTCGGCTGTGATGGCGTATCTCCTGGACACCAACGTCGTTTCGGAGATCCGCAAGCGCGAACGCTGCCACCCCAAGGTGCGCCGCTGGTTTGCAACCATCGAGGACGATGCGATTTTTCTGAGCGTGCTGGTCGTGGGGGAGATCCGGCACGGCATCGAGCTGATCCGCCGGCGCGATGAGATTGCGGCTCGCGCGCTTGACCGATGGCTGAAGGGCCTCGAACGGCGCTTCGAAGACCGAATCCTGCCCGTCACCGCCGAGATCTGCGAGCGCTGGGGGCGGATCGGGCTCGATCAGCCGCTCCCTCCAATCGATGGCCTGCTGGCGGCAACGGCGCTGCACCACGATCTCACGTTGGTGACCCGCAATACAGCGCACGCTGTCCGATCGGGCGCCGACATCCTGAACCCATATACCAAGTAGCGTACCAAGGGGAAGAAAGGCGGGCGAGCAAGAGCCGGGGAAGCTCGAAGGCTCCCCCGACTTTGTGCGATGGGACAACTGATCCATCACAAGCCGCTACGTACTGCACGTACGTAGAGGGGGAGGGTCTGAGGGTCGCCGTCCACGTGAAAATTGTAGAAGCTCACGAACCACGCCACGGTTGGAACGCCGGTGTACGCAGTCGCCGACCAGTAGAAGAGGGGCTGCGTGGGGCTCAAAGCGGGAACCACGCACGCTCCGGTCCCACTACCGGAATTACCTTGCGTAAGATCGAGAATCGTCTCCAACTCCTTCGGGCCTCCCGGCGTGTTCTGCCCCTCCTCGTCGGGCAGCCGCCAGTCGCAATAGCCGGCAAAGCAATGTGCTCCGCTGCCAGCCACATCGTTCAGCTTATCGAGGAAATCCGTCTTGGCGGTCCCGTCAAAGCTGTTGGTGCCCGTGCTCCACGTAAACGTTTTAGTCACGTCGTGCAGGCTGCCATCGGTGGTCTTCTTCTCCCACATCAAGCCCGTCGTGGTGTCCGAGACCGTGCCGTCGCCGTTGTCGACGAACCGCGGCTGCTTGCGGGGCGTGCACTTCTTGATGAAGGCCGAGCACGTGCCGGCGCCGTCCGCGAGGTACACCGTGCACAGCGGCGGCGCGGTGATCGCTGCGGCGCCGGTGCCCAGCGTGCAGTTCTTCGCGGCCAGCGGACTGCCTGCGACGCAGGTGCCCGTGTTGCCGAAGGCGTTGCTCGCCGTGGCCCGCTGATGCCCCACAGCAACGTGCCCGACACCCCCTTGGCGCCAACCAGGATCGTGCCATCGGTGGGACGGAGCGTCGCCGTGCAGTGGGTCAACGCGTGCGCCGGTGGCATCCAGAGCATTGTCCCCGTCCACAGAAACGTCGCACACACCGCCCTTGTCATGATGATTTTCCTTTTCATCTCTTTCCTCCTTGCTCGGTTTCGGGGGTCTGGTGCCCCTCGCGTAAAGGCCAACTCACTTGTGGGCGCAGCCCTTGTGCTGCCAGTGTCGGCCAGAACCCGGAACATCTGACGCTCACCTGGGCGACGACGACGTGACGGCGCAGCCTCGGCGCGATCGTCTCCGGCGGCGGCTCGGCGACCAGATGCTCTCTGAAGAGCTGTGCACCTTCGCGGCCGACTGGCACCCGCGGCTCGACGGCGCGTGCGCGCGGCTTGGCTATCGGGTACGCGCTCCCGGTCACCGCGGCGAAAACCTCGTTGACCCTCCACCGGCATGCTCCGCAAACCGTGGCGCAGCCGGTCGCGCTCTGAACCTGCTCGAAGCTGGCTGCACCCGCGGCCACCGCCTGCACGACGGCTTTGCGGCTGACGCGCGTGCACCGGCAGAGGATGCCGGCGCCCCGCGCCTCGGCCGCCTGCGTCCGCCCGCTCTTCTGAAACGCCGCGATCTGGCTCCCCGACAACGCCATGCCGTCGAGCCCCATCGCGTGCAAGGAATCGGTGTTCAGCATGTCTCCCTCCATGGTGATGCCGCGATGCTCACCAGCCTTGGCCGCGACCGCCGCCGGTGTGCTTGGCCATGAAGGTGAGGATTGTCTCGAACGAGGTGAACGGCGCACTGTCGCCGGACATCGGATGTTCGATCCGTCCGGATATCCGGTGCTGTTCGACAGCGGCGTCCGAATGCAACTGCACGACGAAGGCTCCCTCGGGGCCAAGCCTGGACGCTGTTTCGGTTGGTTGTTCCATGCGACGCACAGTAGGTGATCGCGGGCGTCGGATCGTGAAGGAATTGTGTAATCATTCTATTGTTTTCTTCTCCTCAGCGGCCTCCGCCTGGGCCTTCGCCTTGGGCTGCGGAGGCTGATGGCGCAGGCCCAGGCTCAGGCGAAGGTTGATCGTCGGATCGGGAACCAAGTTTGGTAATGGTTCGATCATTTGATACGGACGGGGTGGCCGGCGGCTAATGGCGGACGAAAATACGCGCGCAGTGCTGCACTTTTGCGGCCATAGGCTGGACCCGGTCGAGGGCCAGCTCCGCTGTGGGGCCCAGACGATTGATCTACGCCCCAAGACCTTGGCGGTACTCGCCTATCTCGCGGCGCGGCCCGGACACCTGGTCACCAAGGACGAGCTGCTGGATGCGATATGGGCCGAGACGTCCGTCGGAGAGTGGGTACTGACCGCTTCGGTGAAGGAACTGCGGCAGGCGCTTGGCGACGACGCTCGTCAACCGCGCATCATCGAAACCCACTACGGGCGCGGTTACCGCTTCATTGCCGCGGTGCACACGACAGACCCAGAAGCCTCGGAGACAGCGAGTGCGACCTCGGAATCCGCTTGCACGGTGGGCCGAGCCGCCGACCTCGCTGTGCTGGATGGCTGGCTCGAACATGCTTGGGGCGCAAGCGGCAAGTCGGCTTCGTCGTCGGGGAGGCAGGGATCGGCAAGACGACGCTGCTTGATGAGTTTCTCAGGCGGTTAGCTGCTCGCGTGTCCCCTAATACCCGAATACCCTCTGTTCTCGTCGCCTACGGCCAGTGCCTCGAACAATACAGCAGCAGTGAGCCGTAC
>CAZTDK010000362.1:0-6718 GCA_964611965.1 uncultured Binatia bacterium (SeqCode)
ATCAGCGGGACAAACACGCCGCGTCCGGACGGCACGCTGGCGATGGCGGCCGACTGCATTGCGGAATCGGAGGTGTATGTGGATGCGGGAACTGTGACGATCACGGTGACTGCATCGGCATCCATGCCGGATCATGCGCTCACGCTCGAGCTGTGGTTTGCGGGAACGAGCGTCGGTAGCCGGCGGGTCCAGTCGACCGATCCCACCGCCCTCGCGTTTCATTCCCGCGCCAGCGCCAGTGGGCCGGTTGCCATCCGCTTGGTGGTGCACGCCGACCCGCCCGGCAGCACGGCTGCCGGCATGCTCGAGGTCGAAAAGGTTGTGATTACCGAGCCGTAGGGTCCGGGGCCCGGTGGAAGTGATCTGGAGAAAACTCGGTGGTGCCAGGAGCGAATGGGCGCTAGCCCGTACCGTGCTACTTCGAGCGGCTACCCGCAGTTGGGGTTGCCGCGAGGACGGTTGTTGATGCGTGCGGTGTTGGTGTTGCCCCGGTACCGGCCGCACCCGCGGTCGTAGCGGGGGTCTGAGTCCCCCCGGGCGTCCTGGTCGTGGGAGCGCCGACAGTTGGTAATATCGTTCCGCTGGTGGCGTTGGGACTTGGTGTCTTGGCCGGCGTCGGAGAGCCTCCCGGCGTCCCAGTTTCTCCGGCGGCCACCGTTGGTTTGGCGTCTCCGGAAACCAGGGCCATGTCGGTACCCCTTTGCGCCCCGCTGCCGGCGGCACCGCGATCAACCCCTATCGCAGTGTCGTCAACGAGGCCCGATCGTGCGCCGGTGATCGGGATGTCCGGGCCTCGGATGGCTCCACCGGGAGCGACGCCGTTTGGAATGATTCCGGCTCCCTGGGCCCCAGGTGCGAGCCCTGAATCTCCCGTAGGATTCGAAGACGGCCCGACCATGACCTTCAGCACACCGATGTAGTCGCTACCGTTGGGGTCACTCGCTCCACTGGGTACAAGTCTCTGGGGTGAGACGAGATCGACGTCGGCACCGTATGCTTCCGGCGCGAGGAAGGACACGCCCATTATCGAAACGCTCACGACACCGTCGTCATACGTTGTCTGCGGGGGCGCGTTTACCTGGTTCAACGCGAGTGAGTAGATGCGGTCGGAGCGATTTGGACTCGTCGGACTGCCGCTTGGACTATTGTTCTTCGGGAACAAGACAGAGATGCCGGGGTGGTCGAGTGCGCCATCGAAATAGAGATTGATCGCAAAACGCTCGTACTCGTCGGTCGCGGTTTGCGGTCCGGGCTGACCGACGAGCGTAAAGTCGTTTTCTCCGTCGGCTAATGGAATCTCCACCATGGCATCCGGCGCGTTGAGGGGCGGCGCCGCAAAGGCTTGCGGCGGCAAGCCAGTCCAAACACCCAAGACGTAGTACTCACCGCCGATCGTTGTTCTCCACAGTTGTGCCTGCACCTCATTCTTATCAATGGTATTGTATCCGTTGGGCGTGCCAAAGTCGTCGGTTGAGTACAATACGATTCCACTAATGGAAGCGGCCGAAACGGGCGCTGGGCTGATGAGCCAAGCGGCAAGCGCGAGCATGCAGACCAGATATTTCATACGACGGCGGAGCATACTGAGTGGACGCGGCGGCGGCAATAGCGCCGGCCTTCAACCGTGCAAATGGCCGGGGCGGAAAATGACCTTCTTGTCTTTCACCACGAGCTGGTCATTGAGGAAGAGCTGCACGGCTTGCGACAGCACCTTGGCTTCGAGCTCCTTGCCGCGTGCCTTGATGTCGTCGAGCGTGTCCTCACCGACACGAATGTGAAACACGTCTTGGAGGATCACCGGCCCTTGATCGAGCTGTTCGGTGACGAAGTGGGCGGTGCATCCGGATACTCGAACCCCTTCTTCGTACGCCTGTTTGTAGGCGTTGCTGCCGGGATGGTAGGGCAGCAAGGACGGATGGATGTTGATAATGCGGTGCGGGTACTGCTGCACCATTGTAGGGCTGAGGATTTGCATGTAGCGCGCCAGCACGACGAGATCGGCGCGAAACTCTTTCAACTTGCCGAGTAAGAAGGCCTCGTGGGCAGGCTTGTCGGTGGAGGAGAGTGAAAAGAAAGGGACACCGTGGGACGCGGCGATGGGCTGCAGCAGGTCGTGATTCGAGAGCGCCACCACCAACTCGCCGTTCAGGGCACTGGTGTCGCGGTCGGCAAGCAACCGCTCAAAGCAGTGCGCCTCGCGACTGACGAGCACCGCGATCCGCTTCGGTTCCTTCTGGCCGTGGAGGCGGATGGCGACGTCCATGTGGATTTCCTCGCCCATGCGCTTGAGATCGAGGATCAACTCGTCGAGGTTCATGGTGAGCTCGCTGAGGTCCACGAGCATGGTCATGATGAAAAGTCCCTCAACCACCCGTTGCTCGATGTCTTCGATGTTGATGTTGCAGCGCGCAAGGTAGGTTGAGATGCGTGCCACCACACCCTTTTGGTCATGTCCGATAACCGAGATCACCGCCAAATTCTTTGCCACTGTTCAATGCTCCGGGGCATACCTTACGGGCAATCCGCAGGAGGGTCAAATCACTCGCCCTGCAGTCCTTGTCGGACCTGGCAGCGCCCAGCGACCAACGGGAGCGGGACCGTAAGAGGAGACGCCGCCCGCAGGCCTTGGTCGGCATATGCGGCACCAGCAACCGTTGGAGCGGTCGGATCAACCGCTGCGCGGAAATTCTCCGGTGATCGTCTAGTAACGCGCGAGAACTGTGATTAGACTGGCCGCGTGTCAGGAACGCCGAGGGGCGGCTCCGTTTGCGGTTGCTCAACGGCGGTGGAACAGGTGAGCTGATGGGAGTCCGCAGCCGCACTGATACAACACAATTTCGGATGATTGGGGCCCGCAACTTGAATTTGCATTATGTCGTTCCGTCTAATATGGTGCGGGTTCAAATTCCCCGAAAACTGACTGTGGGTGAGAAGAGGTAACCGTTGTCTATGGATAACAGGCTCGGCGCGTTGGCGCTGAAAATTGACGAAGAACCCGAACGCGAGGAGATCGCGTTGGAGGGGTTGGCGGAGGCTGAGGACGAGGAGACGGAGAGTCCCGAGCGTCTCGGCGACTACGATGTCCCGTCGCATTTCTTCCAGGGCGTCGGCTCAACCGCGATGCTCACGCGCGAGGAAGAGCAAGCCATCGCGCGTGGGATTGTGCGCACGCGCAATCGCATGCGGCGGCTGCTGCGGCGCTATCCCCGCCTGGTAGCGGCTGCGCTGCCCGAACATGGGCGCGCGGTGATCCATCCCGCTGACGATTTTCGCGAGCGCGAGACGGTCATGGTCCTGCAGTTCGCCAAGCAGTTGCTGCGGTCCCGCCGTCGCACGGACGTGCGTTTCGGCACCCGCATGCGTTTGCGCGAGTTCGTGCAGGCCATCGAGCGCGACCTGTTGGAATATCGCAAGCTACGCGACCGCATGATCCAGGCGAACTTGCGTCTGGTGATCTCTTTTGCCAAGCGCTACCGGCGTACGGGCGTGTCGTTCCTCGACATGGTCCAGGAAGGGGCGCTTGGGCTCATTCGTGCGGTCGAGAAGTACGACCCGGTCAAAGAGGTCAAGTTCGGTACGTATGCGGTCTGGTGGATCTGGCAGCAAATTGGGCGTGCCGGTGATATTCATGGCGGCTTGATCCGCACCCCCGTCCACTGGAATCAGCTGCGCCGCAAGGTGGGTCGCGAGACACAACGCCTGCAAACGGAGAACGACGGCGAGGTCGATCGCCATGCGCTTGCCGAGGCCAGCGGCGTCGATGCGGCACGTCTCGAAACCATGACCCAAAACTTTCAGTGCCTGTCGCTCGACTCGCCCATGGGTGAAGACGACGATCGGACCCTGGAAGAATTGTTGGCGAGTGATAGCTCGGACCCGGAACGTGACGCCGCTGCCGTCGACCTCAGCGAGCAACTCGAATCGGCACTCTCGCAGCTGCCTGCCCGTGAGGCGGATATCCTGCGCCTCCGCTTCGGCACATCGGACAGCCAGTCGCTGACCTTGGAAGAAGTCGGCCGGCGTTACGGCGTCAGTCGCGAACGCATTCGGCAACTCGAAGCACGCGCCCTCAAACAGCTCCTGCCCATCTGTGAGAGCCAGGGACTGCGCGCCTACGTCGACTGACCGCGTCTCTTCGACCATCCCTCACCGCCTCGCGCGTGGGCCACGGTTTTACACCGCGCCCACGCGCGTCGGGATTGGTCGCTGCGGCGCTTGCCTCCGCGGCAGGACCCAGATACTAGTGCACCACAAAATCCACGTATCAAACAGAAAGGATCGCTGCCCTATGTTCAAGAGACTCGTTCTTTCGATGGCGACGCTGCTGGTGACGGTTGCCCCGCTGTATGCTGAAGGTCCGGAGCTGAAGACGGACGACGACAAGACCTTGTATGCTCTCGGTCTTGCTATGAGCCGTAACCTGTCGACATTCTCGCTGACGCCTGCGGAGCTCAACCTCGTTGTCGCTGGGCTCACAGATGGCGTGCTGAACCGCGAGAAGAAGGCGGATCTCGATACCTATGGTCCCAAGATCCAACAATTGGCGCAGAGCCGCACCGCTGCCGCGGCGGCCACCGAGAAGAAGGCTGGACAGGCCTATCTGGAGAAGGCTGCCAAGGAGAAGGGCGCGAAGAAAACCGACTCGGGCCTGATCTACGTTGAGACCAAGGCCGGCACCGGCGAGCAGCCGAAGCCGACCGATAAAGTGAAGGTGCATTACACCGGTACGTTGACCGATGGCACGAAGTTCGACAGCTCGCGGGATCGCGGCCAGCCGGCGACGTTCCCGCTCAACGGAGTCATCAAGTGCTGGACAGAAGGCCTGCAGCTGATGAAGGTGGGCGGCACGGCCAAGCTGATCTGCCCCTCCGATATCGGCTACGGGGATCGCGGCCAACCCCCGAAGATCAAACCGGGCTCGACGCTGGTGTTCGATGTGGAGCTCATCGAAATTGAAAAGAGCGCGCCCCCGGCAGCAGCTCCGGCGCCCGCAGCCCCGCCTTCCAAGTAGCACGGTTCAAGAGGGAGCCAGGGGTTGAGGTTTCGGGGCGAGCCGACAATTGACTCGCGCTCGGGCCCCCAACCCCTGAACCCTCCGCTGCAGTGAAACTCGAGGTCCGCAGCCGGCTCTCCGACATCGACCCCGCCGCCTGGGATGCATTGGTCGGTGACGGCCTCGCCTTTCTGGAATGGGGCTGGCTTGCCTCGCTTGAGGAATCCGGCTGTGTCGCCGCAGCGACCGGCTGGTCGCCCCAGCATCTCACACTGTGGGAAGGGACGCGTCTCATCGGCGCCTGCCCGCTGTACCTGAAGAATCACAGCCAAGGCGAGTTCGTCTTCGATCACGGCTGGGCCGACGCTGCACAGCGCGCCGGCATTCGTTATTTCCCAAAGCTCCTGGTCGCCGTCCCGTTCACTCCGGCCACTGGAACGCGCTTCCTCACCTCCCCGGATTGCGATCGGGCGGTCGTCACCCAGACGCTTGCTGCAGCGCTGACCGCCGCTTGCGGGCAACACGGACTCTCGTCGGCACATGTCAATTTCTGTCTGCCCGACGAGCAGCAGACGCTTGGCGCGCACGGCTTCCAGCACCGCTTGGGGTACCAGTTTCAGTGGACCAACCCCGGTTGGCAGAGCTTCGATGACTACCTCGCGGCGTTCCGGAGCAAGCGGCGCGTCCAGATAAAACGGGAACGACGCGAGCCGGAGGTGCAAGGCATCGAAATTACCGCTCACAGCGGCGATGCCATCCCCGATGAGCTGTTTACACCGATGTTTCGCCTCTACAAGTCGACGATCGACAAGCTCTACTGGGGGCGGCAGTACTTGAATGCCGCTTTCTTCGACCTCCTCCGCCGCCGCTGGAAACATCGGCTCGTCTTCTTCGTGGCGCGGCGGCAAGGTGCGGTCATCGCCGGGACCTTCACCGTGCGCAAGGGCGATACTCTCTACGGCCGCTACTGGGGCGCTTTCGAGGAGCAGCGCTATTTGCACTTCAACGTCTGCTACTACGCGTCGATCGAGTACTGCTTGCGCGAAGGCATCACCCGCTTCGAACCCGGTGCCGGCGGTGAGTTCAAGCACCTCCGCGGCTTCGACGCGCGCCCGACCCACAGCATGCACTACATCACCGATCCGCGCCTGCGGCGCGCCATCACCGACTACCTGGCGCGCGAGCGCCAAGCGGTTACCCAGGAAATCGAGTGGCTCGACGGGCAGAGCGCGCTGAAGCGACCCTGATCGCGCCGGCCGCGTTCATCGCGGACCACGTGCGGCGGAGCCCGGCCGCGACGTGCTGCGCTCGGCAGTGGGTGTGGCCCGTGACGGCGGGGGCGAGCGACTCTCTTGTGGCTCACGCTCCGGGACCACGAACAGCACGCAGTCCGGGTCCTGCTTGTCCGGCCGCTTGGTATTGCCGAGGATCAGGAAGCGCCCACCGGCGCGCATCAGCTGCACCGCCGCATCGAGGCTGTCCTGCTGCACGCGCCCGGACAGATACGGTTTGTTTCCCTTGCGGCTGACGTTCTTCCAGAGCACTCCAAGCTTGATCTTGTCGTCGTCCATTGCACCTCCTCGTTGATGCTGGCGTGTACAGCATGCTCCGTGCCGGGGGCTGCGACGTAAAATAAACAGCAAGAAATATACTCGATGATATTCACAGTGAGTTAGCCCTGATGTGACAGAAAAATTCCGGCTTTGAGGCGGCGCTTCATAATGA
>CAZTDK010000363.1:0-6686 GCA_964611965.1 uncultured Binatia bacterium (SeqCode)
AGAGGTTGAATCGACGCGGCCCAGTGGCCGTGTTTTGCACAAGGCTGTAGCTAGGATCTGCGGCGACCCTGCAGGCGGCGGCTCTTTTGTGGTCCGCTCCCGTTGGTCGCTGGGGCTGCAGCGTCCGACAGGCAGCTCAGACGCTCTTATTCGTTGGTGAAGTTCCCTACCCGCTTCTGCGCGAACGCCAGCGGCCCTTCGACGGTGTCGGCGCTATAGATTGCCGTCTGCCCCACCTCGCACTCGATACGCAGACCTTCCTCGAGCGGCTGACCATAGCCGCGCAGCGCCGCTTCTTTGTCCGTGCGGATCGCGCCCTGCGGGTAGGCGCAGATCTGCTGCGCCACCTCGAGGGCGCGTAATAGCGCCTGGCCGCGCGGCACAACTTCGTTGGCCAGACCAATGCGATAGGCTTCGCGCGCGTCGATACGCTTGCCCAGGACGATCAGCTCCATCGCCCAGCCCATGCCGATGATGCGTGGTAAGCGCTGCGTACCACCATCGACCAGCGGTACGTTCCAACGCCGGCAGGCCACCCAGAACTCGGCGTTCTCGCTGGCAATGCGCATGTCGGCCAGGCACGCCAGCTCGAGACCGCCGGCAAAGGCGTAGCCGTTCACCGCGCAGACGATCGGCTTGAAGATATCGGTTTGCCGCGAATAGCCCATGTAGCCGGGCCCGCTGGTTACGAAGCGGCGGCGCGCGTGCAGCGACGAGCCCGGCCCAGGGCCCAGCGTGGTGAGGTTCTTCAGATCCGCGCCGGCACAAAAGGAGGTATCGCCAGCGCCGGTGAGGATCGCAACGTACAGATCGTCGTCATCACGAAACGTCTTCCACGCTTGCTCGAGCAACGTCGCCGTTTCGCCGTCAACGCAATTCATCTGGTCGGCGCGGTTGATGGTGATGATCCAAATGTGGTCGCGGCGCTCCGTCAGAACCTTGGACATGACAGTCTCCATCGTGAATCGTGTTCGTGTTCGTGTTCGAAGCTAAGGGCTTGGGGGCGTGAGGGCCTGTGGGCTTGAGGGTGTGAGCGCGTGACCGCCCGCAAGCCCACAGGCCCTCACGCCCTCACGCCCATCAGAGGCTGGTATCGCAGGAACGTCGAACTCGTGGACGACGATGCTGCCCAGCGCATCGCGAACCATGGCATCGATGTCGAGCGCCTGCTCGGCCTGCGTCGCGGTGTTCACGCTCATGCGCGTCGTCGGATGCTTGGGGACGAAGAGCTGGCAGCAGTCCTGGTCCGGTTGAATGGAGATCTCGAACGTACCGATGCTCTCCGCTTGCGCGCTGATTTCGGCCTTGTCCATGCCGATCAGTGGCCGCAGCAACGGCAGCGACGCGGCGGCTTCCACCGTCGTCATATTGGCCAGCGTCTGCGACGCCACCTGGCCGAGGCTCTCGCCGGTCACCAACGCCGCGGCGCCGATCCGATTGGCCAACGCCGTGGCGATGCGCACCATCATGCGGCGATAGAGGACGACACGATACGGGCGCTGCACACTGGTGACGATCTGCCGCTGGATCTCGCCAAAGGTCACCAGGTGCAGCCGCGAGTGCAGCTGATAGCGGGTGAGCAGACGCGCCAGCTCGAGGACCTTGTCACGGCTGCTGCGATCCTGATACGGGGCGCCGTGAAAGTGGACGAACTCGACACGGCAGCCGCGGCGCATCAGGCGCCACGCCGAGACGGGCGAATCGATGCCGCCGGACAGCAGCGCCAGCACCGTCCCGCTGCTCCCCACCGGCAGCCCGCCCAGCCCCGGCAGGCGATCCACGGAGACAAACGCTTCACGCGGCAGGACCTCGACGTTGATCGCCAGCTCCGGATGTTTCAGATCGACGGCCGCGCCACTGTGGGCCTTGACCGCCGCGCCGACGATGCTGTTGATCTCCGGTGACTCGAGCGGGAAGGCTTTGTCGGCGCGCTTGCTGCGGATCGCGAAGCTGCCGAAGCGCCGGCCGTCGACGGCGGCCACTGCGAGCGCCGTAATATCATCGATGTTGCGCGGCGCGCGCCAGGCCAACGAGTAGTTGGCGATGCCGCACACCCACTGCAGGCGCCGGCTGATCTCGGCCCAGTCCGCATCGGGCTTCAGATTTACTACGATCCGTCCCGGCACGGAGCGCACGCGCTTCACACCGGTGCCGCGCAGCGCCGCGCCGATATTGTTGATGAGCTGATTGACGAACGCCGGCCGGTTGCCGCGCTTCAGCGCGATCTCGTGATAGTGCACCACGACCCGATTGGGGCTTGCGGCCGGCGGGCCCGCGGCCCGCGTAATGTGCTGACCGCTATCGATCATGAGGTCGCGGGGCATCATTTGGGTTTGGACGGCTGGTATTCCATGGTGATTTGCCCCTTGCCGTCGACGAACTGGGCGCGGCTGACGAGAACTCGCAATCCACTCAGCTTCGGGGGGGCTTTGGCGCTATCGGTGAAATCGAACGTATATGCGAGGTACTGGCTATTCTCACCGGTGACCGTCGGCGGCACACCGAACTGCTTGGCGAAGTGGTCGGCCGCCGGCTTCAGCTGATCGAGCGGCATGATGAAGATGGCGATGCGCTTGTCGCCACCGCGTTCGAGGACAATCGCGTCGACGCTCTGCTTGCGATTCAGCTCGGCACCCGCGAACGGCGCGATGCCCAGCGCCGCGGGATCGAAGATGCGCGCGATCCACTGTGCCGGGGATTCTTGCGCTGCCGCCGTTGCGGCAACGACACTGATGGCAACGCCAATCAGCAAACGTGTCCAGCGTGTCATCAAGTCTCCCTGCTCATCCTCTGCAAGAGCGGTCCTCACGATCGCTGAATCAGCTCGATTCTGTAGCCGTTCGGGTCCTCGACAAAGGCGATGACCGTACTGCCGTGTTGCATCGGACCAGGCTCGCGCACCACCTTCACACCTTTGGTGCGCAAGGCTTCGCAGGTCCGGTAGATATCGTCCACGCCAATCGCCAGATGGCCGAAACCGGTGCCGATGTCGTATTGGTGGGTATCCCAGTTGTAAGTCAACTCCACCACGGTCTGCGCCGCCTCATCGCCGAAGCCGACGAAGGCCAACGTAAAGCGGCCACCGGGGTAGTCGTGCTTGCGCAGCAGCGTCATTCCGAGCGCCCCGCAATAGAAGCGCAGCGACTCGTCCAGATCGTTCACCCGGATCATGGTGTGTAATAACCGCATGGGAGGCTCCTCGGCGGTCATCGTTATAGCGAGGCAGCGACAGAGGCAACAGACGGGAGGGATTAAAACGTGAAACGTGAAATGTACGCTCGGACACCTGGGAGTGACGGGCTCAGCATCGACGGGGCAGCGTCGCGATTCTCACAATTCTGAGGAGCCGCGGGTGTCGCTCCGTCGGTGCCAGCACCGCCTCATCCGATCTGTTGCAAGAGGTCGCGCTCGAAGCCAGCGAAGTCTCCGGGATAGACGGTCCCAAAGGCTTCGCGGAAGTTGTGCCCTTGCAGGATAGCGTTGAGCAGCTGCGGAATCTTGCGGACGCCGTAGCGGTCGACGAGCGCGCGCACGGCGAGGTAGCTTTCGGCATACGCGACGTCGACCCGGGCCGCAGGCAGCACCGTGAACGAGCCGTTCAGCTGGTCGAGGTGGAACAGGGGCTTGTCGGCGATGTGGTGCTCGGCCCACTCCGCATGATCGCCGTCGCTGTCTTCTTCCGCCCAGACCGCCAGGCCCTCGTTCAGCCACACCGGGCAGCGCGGTCCGGCCAGCTGGGCAATCAGGCTGTGGGCGTACTCATGTCGCACGACGCGCTGGAACCCCGGGTCGTCAGCACTGAGGCCGCGGACGGGCAACTTGATGCGTCCATCGAACGCAGCACCCGCCCAATCGGGGGTTTGGGTCACGCTGTGAAAGTCCTGCTGCGAATAGAGGACAACCGGCGTGCGCGTTTCAGGATAGTAGGCGAACTTGCGTCCGACCGCATCGTAGGCATCTTCGAGCGCATCGAGCACCGGGCGGACGCCGCTGCGGTCGCCGTCGTCGGCGAAGCTGACGCGAAAGTGGCGGCTTTGCTGCTGCGTGAAATCCCACTCGGCATCGACCTCGCGGCTCAGTTGTTGCACCGTCCGATCCAACCCCGGCCCGCGTGCGCCGGCTTCCTTCGCGCGTTCCAGAAGCTCCAATGCCTGCGGCCGTTTGTCTTGCTTGAGGTAGGCGTCGGCCAGGGCGAGGAGAGCGCGCGGGTCCTTGGGCGCCATCTGCAGCGCCTGCTCGAGTGCCGCCGTGGCGCGCGCATATTTGGCCTGCTTGACATAGACCACCGCCTGGGCACGCAGCACGTCGGCGCGCGGGCCGAGCTGCGCCGCGCGCTGGAGATGGTCGCCAGCGTCATCGAGCTTGTCGGCGCCGAGATCGGTAAGCCCCCAGTTGAGCAGCACGGTTTGCAGATTGCGGGTGAGCACCGGATCATTCGGCACCAAGCGCAGCGCATGCTCCAGATGCTGCACGGCATCGGCGAACTTGCCGGCGTCGGCGAGCTGGATGGCATCCGCATTGAGCTGCGCCGTGAGCGGCGCATCGACGCGCTCCGGAGCATGCATCGGTTCGAGCGGCGTGGCCGGTCGCGGCACCGGTTCCCGCCGCGGCGGCACCGTCACGCGGGCCAACGGAAGCAGATACGCCGCTACTCCCAGCAGCAGCAACGCCACCAGCGTCAGTGAACGAAGGCTGCGACGTTCGCGCGCCACGGCAGGGACGGGTTGGCCGACCACCGGCGGCGCACCGACCTGCAGCATACCGACCTGCGCTCCGAGCCGCTCGAGCCGGCTACACACCTGCTGGGCGCGCTCGAGCTCGAGCGTCGTGAACAGCCGTTGCGGCAGCGGCGTCGCGCGTCCCAGCGCCGCCGGACCTTCCTTCGACCGTGGCAACTCGCGCAGGAAATCGAGTGTCCGTGCCCGCGCCAGATCGTTGCGATAGCCGAAAAGGACGACATCAAAGAAGAGGCCATCAGCCATGACCGCGTTAGTGTAGCACACGCGCCACGGAGGCAAATCCGCATCCGGGAGAAGGCTGGCCCGCCCGGGCACTGAGCATCACGGAAGACGGCAATCGAGCAGCCGCTCTAAGTGACAGCCTCCAGCGCCCCAACGGCGAGCGGACCATAGAAAGGACGACGAGCGCAGGTCGTCAGTGCACCACCTTGGGCATGTCCGTCGCCTCCTGGATTACACCGAAGGCTTGCTCGTAGCGGCCGATGTTTTCCTCCATCGCCTTGAGGATGCGTTTCATGTGCTCGGGGGTGGTGATCACCCGGGAGCGCAGGTTGGCGACCGGCTGCCCCTGTGGCGTTCGCTGCGGTTGTACGAAGAGAAAGTCCAGGATGAACTCCTCCTTGCGATGGGTGATCATCATGAGATTGGAATACACCCCGGTCGCGTGCTGCGCATCGATTTGGATCTGAATCTGGTTTTGCTGCTCCTTGGGTTCGTCAGCCATGATGATCTTCCTTTCTTCCGATGACCTCACCCTTTCTTCCGATGACCTCACCCTTTCTTCCGATGACCTCACCCTATCTTCCGATGACCTCACCCTACCCCTCTCCTTCGCCAGGAGCGGGACGCTCGCAGCGCTCGACGGCAAGCGCTCGCTCTCCTGACGAACGGGAGGGCTGCGGTGAGGTGGCTTCAACGCTCGCTACACAACCAGCCGCGCCAACCAGTCGGTACTCGCCGTGAGGATTTCATCCAACACCGCCGCCGGCTCGCGTCGCAATGACTTGGGCACTTTGAACGAATGATCGCCGCCTTCGATGACGTGCAGATCGACCGTGCCATGCATCCGTTGCAGCGTCTGGCGCAGCAAATCGAGGTTACACAGGGCATCACGCGTGCCGGCGATGAAGAGCATGGGGACCTGAATCTGGCCCAGGTGCGCAACGCGGAGCCGATCCGGCTGGCCCGTGGGGTGCAACGGGTAGCCGAGCAGCAGCACTCCCGCCACATCGGCGCCTTGCGCCGCAAGATGCGACGCCATGCGCCCACCCATCGATTTACCGCCAATGACGATGCGTGGCGCCGCGATGGTGGGATCCGCACGCACGGCGTCGAGCACCCCGCGGTAACAGGCTTCGAGCACCGGCGCCCGGTCCGGGGCGCGTCGGCCGCGCTCCGTATATGGGAAATTGAATTTCACCGCCACGTAGCCGCGCGCCGCCAGACCCTCGTGAACTGCGGAGAGGAACGGCGACTCCATACCGTTACCGGCGCCATGCGCCAGAATGACCGCAGCGGCGCTGCCCGCCTGGAAGCCTTCAGGATACGCCACCACCGCAGAGACTGATTCGCCGTCAGCGAGAGCGATTGTGCGGCGGCGCAAGGTCATGCGAAATCAAGTTGCTATGTTGTTAGGTTGTGAGTCGTTCTGTTCAGTCACCTAGCAACCAACAATTCACAACTCAACAACCTGCCCTATGCGTTGCCGCTCGCCGGAACCGGACGCAGGATATGAACCGTGGCCCGCGGCGGTGCGATGCGGCAGTCGCCATCGAGGCAGCCGCCTTCCTCCACCACGAGGCTGTAGGTTTCGACGCTACCCATGATGCGCCCTCCGGGGCCGATCTCGACACGCTCGGCACCGCGGACTTCGCCGCGCACCTCGCCCAGGACGACCAGCTTGGGCGCACGCACAATCCCTTCGACGTAGCCTTGCTCGCCGATCAA
>CAZTDK010000364.1:0-6674 GCA_964611965.1 uncultured Binatia bacterium (SeqCode)
CGAAGAGGTGCGGGCATTCTCCAGGCCTGGCTGACGACGATGAACAGGAAGATCAGGTCGAAGACTTGAAAACCGGCGGTCGTCACTCTCACCAGCATCGCCAGGCTCGAGGGGAATAGCGGAAGGATAACGTCATGGCCACCCTTGGCGAGTTGTTCCATGATGAGACTGCGGTTGACGAGGTAGGTCCCGAGCCCGAATGAAAGGACCGCCACGGTCGCCGAGAGGATCTGGAGTCCTTGCGAGCGCTTGCCGCCAACCATGAAGAGGACTCCCTTCCCAACCGCCACGCCGATCACCACGGCGACGAGGCCGAACGAGATGTGCGTGGTGACCGTGAAGCCCCACCACACCAATGCTCCGCCCACTCCGCCCGCAAGCGCTCCGATCAGGGCTCTGGAGTAGTCGATATCGACAGACTGGGCCGCCACCGCTTGCTTCACCTGGTCCTTCAGAAGATCGAAGCACTCGGCACAGAACACGCCGTTCTCCGTCTTGACGCTGCGCTGGCCCTCCGCAATTGACGTGTTGCACTCGAAACATCTGACGTCGGCTATGACGGCGTCACTCATGAAAACCTCCGCAGTTATGTGCAGTCGGCACTAGAGCACAACACAGGGCTCTGTCGCAAAGGGTGATTCTAAGCGGTCAGCCGGGGAGGCGGGCGCTCGAGGAAACTGAACTTGACTTGCCGGCAACGACTTCCCAACCTCAAGCGCCCTAGCCTTAAGGAGCCTGTCGGACTTGGCAGTGCCTAGCGACCAATCCTGTCCTGAGGCCCGCCGAAGGGGGGCGGTCCCTAGAAGAGACGCCGGCCGCAGGCCCGTTTTTTCGGTAGCGACTTCCCGAGGCCTGTGCTAACCGGAAGCCACCCATGGCAACGCCCCCCGCACGATCGCTTGAACAGCGCTTACGGGAGCTCACGGTTACCAACGAGCTGATCAAGACGCTCACCTCGACCCTCGAGCTCCCCGAGGTGCTGCGCCTGGTGCTCGATCGCATCAAGGTGCTCACCCAGGCGGAAGCGCTGTCGCTCTTGCTCTACGACGGAGAGCGTGACGAGTTGGTGTTTGCCGCCACGGAAACCCTGCAGGAAAACACCGTCGCTGGTCTGCGCGTGCCACCGGAACAGGGCATCGCCAGTTGGGTGGCGCATTCCGGGGAAAGCGCGGTGGTGAACGATGTCACCAACGATCCGCGCTTCTACCGTGGGATCGATCGCGCCGCGCACTTCGACACGCACAGCCTTCTGGCCGTTCCCTTGAAGCGCGACGGGAAGGTCATCGGGGTGATCGAAGTTGCCAACCGCTACGACAGCGTTTCCTTCAGTCAGGCCGATTGCGAGAAGCTGGAAGCCCTCGCCGCCGCGATCGGCAACAGCATCGATCTCGCGACGCTGCCGCACGATAGCGCCGCCATGCGCCAGCTGTTGGCGAGCGTCGTGGCGGTGGTGCCGGGCGAGGCGTCCTCGCTGCTCCTTTACGACCCCGAAGGGCGCGAGCTGGTGTTCACGGCGTCGCGGACGCTGAAATCCGGGGTGGTCGACGGCATCCGTTTGCGCTGCGATCAGGGCATTGCGGGCTGGGTAGCGCGCCATCGACAATCGGTGCGTCTCGATGATGCCACCAAGGATCCGCGCTATTTCGCCGGGGTCGAGAAGCAAACGCACTTCACCCCGCGCACGATGCTGTGTGTCCCCATCGTGAGCAAGAACACCCTGCTCGGGGTCATCCAGGTCATCAACAAGATCGACGGGTCGACGTTCACCGAAGACGAGCTGCAACTGGCGCAAACACTCGCCGATCACGCCGCTATCGCCATTGAGAACGCCTCGCTGTATCGCCAAGCGTATGTGGCGTCGATCACCGACGACCTCACGGGCCTCGGCAACACGCGGCATTTCAACCGCCTGCTGCCCGAGCTGGTGGCGCGCGGGCCGGTGGCGTTGCTGGTGCTCGATCTCGACAATTTCAAGACGGTTGTCGATACCTCCGGACATCTCGTGGGCAGCCGTACCATCGGCTACATCGGCCGGATCATCGGTCACCTCATCCGCCCCGGCGACGTGGGCGCCCGCTTCGGGGGGGACGAGTTCGTCATCATGCTTCCCGGCACCGACATCGAAACGGCGCGCGGCATTGGGGAAACGATCCGCGCCGCGGTCGAGGCCGTGAGCACTCTCGAAGGCAATGGCGTGGACATCTCGACGGTTACCGCGAGCGTTGGCGTTGCCGTGTACCCCGACCACGCGCGCACGGCCGAGGGGCTGTTCAAGGCAGCTGACGCCGCGATGTATGCCGTCAAGCGCCGCAGCAAGAATGCCGTCGCCGTCGCCGGTCCCGTCGCTATAGGCCATTGAGACAACAGACGACAGACGCACGGCCTGATCAGCGCTGCGATGGTCTGTTGTCTGTCCGTCTGTTGTCTGTCGTCCAGCCGGCTCGAGGCAGCCTCCCTCAGCCCCGCCGCCTTGACTCATTCTGCAGACGCACTAAAAGCGGAGGAGCAGTCTGATCGGAGGTCACATGCCCGCACGCACGAGAATCGCACGGTTGGCCGCTCTGTGTATCGTGGCGTTGGTGGTGGGCGCCGCGCTCGCCGGCGTGGTGCATGCCGGTGAGTTGCCGGCGGACGTCAAGAGCGCTCTGGAAACCAGCAAGTACGTCTACATCTCGTCGACGCGCAAGGACGGCAGCTTCGGCAAGCCCGCCGAGATCTGGTTTCTCTACCACAACGGCGCGGTCTATGTCGGCACGCCGCCGACTTCGTGGCGCGCCAAGCGTATCAAGAAGGGGCGGACGACGGCAAAGATCGCTGTCGGCAAAGTGGATGGCCCGTCCTTCACTGTCACCGGCGCCATCGTCAACGAACCGGACGTGCTCACCGCGATGTACGACACCTATGCGAAGAAATATGCCGACGGCTGGAAGCAGTTCGAATCGAAATTTCGCACCGGATTCAAGGACGGCAGCCGCGTGCTGATCAAGTACACGCCAAAGGGCAGCTAGAGATTAAAGACAACGACCGCAGGTCCAATGAGTGATCCCGCAACCATCGCAGCGCTCGAGCGCCGCGCGACGGCGTTGCGCCGCCATATCCTGGCGCCCGCGTCGACCTATTTCGCGCACCTCGGTGGCGCGATGTCGTGCGCCGACATCATGGCGGCGCTCCATTTCCATTTCTTGCGTCTTGACGATGCCGCGTGCGCGCCCGGCCAGGGGCGCGACTACTTCCTGATGAGCAAAGGGCACGCGGTCACGGCGCTGCACGCGTGTCTGGTCGAGCTCGGTCATGTCGATGCGGCCGAACTGCCGCTCTCCGGGCGTTCGGGGAGCCGTCTCGCCGGCCACCCGACCAAGCGGGCGCCGCGCATCGAGTTCGCCACCGGCTCGCTCGGTCACGCGTTGTCGGTCGGTATTGGCATCGCCATGGCGGAGCAGCTCAATCGCTCTGCGGCGCGCACGGTCGTTCTGCTGGGCGACGGTGAGCTGCAGGAAGGGACCGTGTGGGAAGCGGCGCTGTCGGCACCACGCTTCGGACTCGAACGGCTGATTGCCATTGTCGACTACAACCGCTTCCAGGCCGGCGGCAGCGTGGACGAGGTCATGCCGCTCGAGCCCCTGGCGGACAAGTGGCGTGCCTTCCGCTGGAATGTCGACGAGATCGACGGACACGACATGCAAGCGATCGTCGGCGCGCTCGAGCGCGTTCCGGCTGCCAAGGGGCCGACGGTGATCATCGCGCATACGGTGAAGGGCAAGGGCGTGCCGGGTGTCGAAGGCACGGGGCGTGCGCATTACACGATGCTGACCGACGATGAGGTCAAGCGCACCCTCGCGGCGCTGGAGGACGCGGAATGAGCGGCTACTTTGCGGCGATGTCCTCGGCCGAAGTCTTGGCCGAGCTGGCGGAGCAGAATCCCGACGTCGTCCTGCTGTCGCAGGACTTCGGTCCGATCGGCTCGTTCAGCGCGCGCTTCCCGCAGCGTCACTTCGATCTCGGTATCAGCGAACAAAACCTCGTCGGCGTGGCGGCCGGGATGGCGCATGCCGGCAAGCTGCCGTTCGTGATCGCGATGGCGCCGTTCGTCAGCATGCGCGGCTTCGAGCAGATCCGCGACGACTGCGCCTACAACCGCAACAACGTCAAGCTTATCGCGCCATTTGCCGGGCTCGAAGCCGGACCCTGGGGGGCAACGCATCATGCCCAGGAAGACATCGCGCTGCTGCGCACGATCCCCGGAATGACCGTGCTGTCGCCAGCCGATCCGAACGAGAGCCAGCGCGCCGTCCGCGCCGCGGCGACGATCGATGGGCCGGTCTATATTCGCCTCGGCTTCCTCAGCCCGATCGACGGGTACGATGCGGGGTTCCGGGTCGGTGCGGCGGTCACGCTGCGCGCCGGTACGGACGTGACCATCATTGCAACCGGCAGCTGCGTGAACACGGCGTTGATGGCGCATGACGTGTTGAAGGGCAGCGGGATCGCGGCGGCAGTGATCAACATGCACACGCTCAAACCGCTCGATCGCGTCGCGATCGAAGCCGCGGCGCGCGGCGCGGGACGCATCGTCACCGTCGAAGAGCATTCCATCATCGGCGGCCTTGGTGGCGCCGTCGCCGAGGTCATCGCCGAGCTCGGTATGGGCCGCCTCACCCGCGTCGGCATTCGCGACGTCTTCTGCACCGAGGTTGAGCCGTATCCGGAACTGTTGCGCATCCATGGGCTCGACGTTGCGGGCGTCGCAGCCGCCGTGCGCGCCGCGGTGCAGTAAGACCCGCGTGACGCGCGCGCTCTGCATCGCAACCCGTTCGAGTGGAGATCGACGATGAGGCGACTCTGGCTGCCGGTGCTCGTTGGTGCAGCGGTCGTGCTGGTGCTGACCGTGTGGCTCAGGCCTCGCACCGAGCCGCAACCGAAGATCGCGCCCGTACCGGCGGCTGGCCCATTGCTGGTGCGCCTGCCGGCGCAATATCGCCCCGCGAGCCTGTCCATCTCCGACGACGGCAGCGACTATGCCTTCGTAATTCAGCCGTCCGATGGCTGTGCCGTGGTTGAGCGCAACCGAGTCGGACCGGTATTCGCGGAATGCGGCCGGCCCCAATTTGCACCGGTGTCGAAGCAGGTCTTCTACTGGGCAACCGAATCCCTGCCCGCGTACCGGCGCCTCTTCAATTGGGTGCGGAACTGGGGCGCGCCTGCCCAGAGAATTCCCGTCCTGGTCATCAATCATCAGGTCGTTGCTCCAGGGTTTGTGTACGGATCTCCGCTCATCTTCAACACCGAAGGGACGCGTTGGGCGGTTGCGGGCAGGGCGCCCGAGGAGCATGTCGGCAACACGACAACGCCTGGCGCTGTCACTGTGCTTGCCGACGGACGGGTTCTCGGTCGCTACAAAGATGCCTCGCTACCCGTGTTCAGCCGAGACGGTACCCACCTGGCGTATCTCGTTCAAAGTGATGATGAACAGGTCAAGCTGATCGTTGACGGCAGCGAGCAACGTAGTTTCACGCGCCCGGCAAACGCGCGGCCCGAGATTACCCAGGGCGGCAGCTCCGGACTCTCGCAGCAGCTCCGCGTCGCCTACTTGTCCGATGGTACGCTGATGGCGATCGTGCCGGGGGGCGCCGGCTGGATCGTGTATCGCGGCGACCAGGAAGTGGCCTCGTACGAGTACAACGTGGTGGCACCGGAAGCGGGGTTGTCCGTCAACGTCGGCGCGGCGGTTGGTGCGTCGACGGCCGTCGTCGCCCAATCGCTCTCGATCGCGGAGAAGGCAGCCGTCGTCGCGTGGTGGGAACGGCTGCCGGGCAAGGAGGAGCAGTGGCGGGTCACGCGCAATGACGCGCCGGATGCGGTTGTCTGTGCGCGCTTTTGGAAAGACCATGTGCCGGTGTTGTCGGCGGATGGTCGGCACCTGGCCTACCCGTGCTACGTGAACGCGCAACAAGAGGACGACAAGGTCATGGTCGTCGCCGACGGCAAGCAGTTTGGCCCGTACGAGAACGCCGCGGGCCTGACATTTTCCGACGACGGCGCGCACTTCGCCTACATGGCGTCGGATGGCTCGAAGGATTACGACTGGTCCTATCACGTCGACGGCAAGCAGGATCTCCTCAAGTTCGCGCAGGTGTGGCCGCCGCGATTCAACGAGAATGGCGCCCACATCGCCTGGGAAGCGGAGCGTGGCCTGCGGCCGATGTTGTTCCTCGACGGCCGCGGCGTGCGTTCGTTCGACGAAGTGCTTTGGGGGCCGGTGTTCTCGTCGAAGGGGACGGTCGCGTGGGTGGTCCTCCGCGGCCGGCGTGTTCTGCGAGTGGAGAAGACAGTGACGAGTGACAAGTGACGAGTAATGAGAGGCATCGCCGCATGGCTGCCAGCCGTGAGGAGGTGCGCCGGTTGGGGAATCAGCCGATCAGCGAGGTGACGCCGAGCCGGCGCGACTTCGCCCAGTACGTGTCGACGCAACGCAGCGAGCTGGCGGTGATCGCGCATCTGGCGAGTGGCCCGACGCTGGCGCAGCGCGATGCGCTGATCGAGTACGCGCGTGCCTGCGACGATGCGGAGATCGCGGCGCTCGCCGTGTTGACGGAACCGGATGGGCTCTCGACTGCCGACATGGCAGCCGTTGCCGCCGCGATCACCTCACCGATTTTGCGCGACGCGCTGACGAT
>CAZTDK010000365.1:0-6655 GCA_964611965.1 uncultured Binatia bacterium (SeqCode)
CAGCGGCAGCTTTTTGCTCCCTCTCCTTCCCAAGGAGAGGGCGGGGGTGAGGTTGAGGCGTCGGCGGCGAATCCCCTGGTGGACAATGCCCACCCTACGGTTGTGAAACAGCGGCTGTCCGCAACCCCGCATCCAAACACGATCCAAACGTCACCGCGTTGCTACCATCCGTACCCTGGTCCACAGTGACGCTGCCGCCACTGCCGAAAGTCAGCTGGCTGCGCACACCCGACGCATCGACGTTCAATGTGCCGCCGGTGAAGCAGGGCTGGTCCATCGGCCGCACCAGCGATGTTGCCGTCGCCAGTGTCGCGTTGCCACCTATCCATTGGGCAGCGACGCCTCCGCTAATTTCGACGAGCCCGGTAAGACGGTGGATCGTGACTGTCAGGCCCTGTAGTGTCGCGCCGATCGACGACGCCGTCTGTGCACGCTCCTCGGCGACTCCGACGTCACCGTCCAGCGTGAACCCGATCGTTGCCGGCTGACACAAGTCGACTAGGCTGAAGTCTCTCAGCACAAAGCTGGCATTGAGGGCATCGGCAGTGACCGTCACCTGCCCACCGTCGGAACGTCTGTACACCATGCTGCCGTCGAGTATGGCCGCACCGCCGCGCAGGCGGCATGGCGACTCACCAAACCCAAGGGATTGGATGGTGGCGGCGAGGTCGAACTGCCCATCAAACAGCGTCGTCGCCGCGGGGCTCTCGAGCAGCGCACCGCTGTGCACTGCCATCTGCCACCCGCCGGGCACCAGGACGCTCGGACACAGTCCCGTTCCGGTCAACGGCGCCGCGCCGTCGAGGGTGACCGTGCCTTCGATTGTCGGAATTGCGCACTGCGCCGCGACGATCGGAATGCGAATCATCGCGGCCCCCGAATCGTCACATGTACTGGTGAGCGAACCGCCTGACGGGCAGTCGCCTGCACCGCCAGCGGCGCTGAAGAATGCGCTCAACACCGGCTCGAAAAAGGGCAGGTACGATAGTGCGTGCGCCAGTGCCGTGACCCCGCCTGCCAGCGCCTCGGTCGACACCGGGCAGCTGCTCATGGCACGCCCCACAGCCGCCAGGATCTCGTCGACGGTGACGGAACCGTCGCCGTCGAGGTCGCCGGCGGCGCACTGCTGAGTGGGGTCGGCGCCGAGTGCGATGTTCACGAGCGTGACCAACTCATCGACGGTCACGGTGCCGGAGCTGTCGCAGTCACCGGCGCAGGTGGCAGTAGTGCCGAGCGCGAAGGTGGGAGCGGCAGGAGCTGTGGCGATAGCGACCGCTAGTGCGACGAGGAGTCCTGCTCGCCGCAGCCGCATTGCCCACAGCACGCACGCCCCCAGCAACACCATATATGCCACCGACCCGTGTGCCTTCGGGTCCACAGCGCAGCCTTCAGCAGAACGACGGGGTGCCGACGTACTGCTGGCGACCGGGGCTGGCGACGGCGCGCTGGTTGGAACCGCGGTTGGTGTGGGCGCGGCCGCGCTCGCCTCGCAGGCATCGCCAACCCCGTTGCCGTTGGCATCCGCCTGGTCGGCGTTGGCCACGTGCGGACAGTTGTCGAACGGATCCGCAATGCCGTCGCCGTCTGTATCGCCGGCGCGGACAACCGCCAGCCGCCCATCAGCGCCCGCGGTGGTGAAGGCCACATGCGCGCTGGTCGCAGTGAACAGCGGACTGATCAGGCGCTGCACACGCTGTCCCGTCGCTTGGCATTGCGCCGGTGCCGTGCACTCGGCATCAGTGGTGCAGGAGCCCAGCGCCAGATGACATTCACCGCGACCGGGCGTGCTCGTCGGCACACAGAACTGGTGCTCGCCGCACGGGCTGACCGCCAGCGTCGTGTCGCATGCGGTGTGCAGGTTGGTCACACAGCCGCCCGGCGGCAGGTAGCAATGCGCAGCGGGACCACAGTCGGTGGCACCACTGCATGCGTTCCCGGTGTCACTGCAGATTCCCACACTCACCACACCTATCGTGGTAAGCACGCCCGAGACGATGCTGCCGTCGGCCTTCTGTCGCTGGGAGCGCTGGAACTTGCTCGTGGTCACAGGTTGCGTGCCCTGCGCCGCCAAGGCCTTCGCGATGTTGAAGGTCTGGAGCACCAGGTCATCCATGCTGCCGTCGCCGTTGAGATCCTGACCCTGCTGACCTTCCAGGGTCAGAAACGTCACGCTGTCGGGCGTGAGCGTATACGGCCGGCGCGGATCGCAGGTTTCGGACGCGCAGGGAATTGCCGCTTGGCCGGTGTTGATCAGCCGCCGCGTGCGCATGTCGTACACCTGCATGACGAAATCGTCGGTGTCACCGTCGCCGTTGAGATCCTGGCGCTGCATCGCCTCGCTGGTGCGAAAGGCAATCAGGTCGGGGATGAGGACGAACTCTTCCGCAGCCTGGTCCGTATTGATCAGCGTGCCCGTGGTCAGGTCGTACAGCTTCAACACCACGTCGGGAACGTCGTAGCCGGATTGGTTCTTCCGCCCCCTGTCCTCGATTCTGGTGAATGCCAATGTGTCACCGGCCAGGTCGACTCGCGTTGCGCTGATCCCCAGATTTGTCCACGGCTCCGTGCCGTCGGCCGAGGTTACCTGCACCACGAGGCTCTCTAGCTTGCCGTCGCCGTCGAGGTCGCGTTCCTCGTCTGCTTCGGACACCAGCGCGGCCACCCAGCGTTCCGACAGGGCGACGGAGCGCGCCGCTCGCTGGAGGTTGATAACGCGCCCGTCCCGCCCCGTATAGAGTTGAACGACGGAGTCTTTGGTATCGCCGTCGCCGTTGAGGTCGGTTTCCGAGTCCTGCTCCGGAGACAAGAACGCGGCGCGCTCGCCGACGATTGCAACCTGGCCGGCGGGCGCAATGACCGACATCGCGGCGCCAGCCTGTCGCGTGTCGAACACTTCGAGCAGCGTGTCGCTCGCGTCGCCGTCGCTGTTGAAGTCGGCGGCCGGATCGTTGCGGTCTGGCCCGGCGACGAAGACGTCCGAGCAGTTGTCATGGGCGACACCATCGCCGGTGTTGTCGCACATATCGTTGTGGTCGTTGGGAACCAGGTTGCTGGCCGTGCTTTCGAAAGCCAGGGTGCGGCCGTCGCCGGAGAGCGCGGCGTGATGCGAGGCGCCGTTGCCTTCCGCGCCGCTGGCCGCAACGCTGAGGCGCTGCGTGAAACCAGTCGCTCGGTCGTGGATGAAGATGTCGCTGCAGTTCTCCTGCGCCTGGCCGTCCAGGTTGTTGTCGCACACATTGTTGGTGTCACCCGGCACCAGATTGCTGGCGGTGCTGGCGAACGCCACATACCGGCCCTCGTCGGAGATCCCGAGGATGCTGTCGAACGACGGCCCGTTGGCCTCGGTGCCGTCGGAAGCGACGCTCACCCGCGTCGTCGTGCCACGCCCGTCGCCGTAGGGGCTGTCGGAGGCAACGCTGACCTGCTGGGTCGTGCTACGCACACCATCGTAGATGAACGGCACGTCATTCACGAAGATGTCGAATGCCCCGTTGGTGTCGCCGGGAACCAGATTCGTTGCCGCGCTGGTGTAGACGACGGACCGGCCGTCATTCGATAGCATCGCCGACAGCGACTGATTGTTCGCTTGTTGGCCAGCAGTGCTGTAGCTGACAAGGCGATTCTGGCCGACAACGTCCGGGCCCCGGACGAGAACATCGGCGCAGCTCGGCGTCGAATCCACCAGGTTGAGGCAGAAATCGTTTTGATCGGGAGTGACAGAGCCATTGGCGAGGTTGTGGTCGAAAGTGACAAACGTGGCCACGTTCCCATCCTCGGAGACCGAGGGCGGCTGCAGCGTCGATGGATCTGAGGGCCCCCTGTCGGAGTTTTGGTCGCCCACGTTGCTGATAGTCCTGCTGAGCAGGTCGATGCGAACGCCATCGGAAACGCCATCATGATTGTCATCGCGTTCCCAATCGTCGAAGTTCCCGGTCCTCAAATGATCACGATCGACATCGACGACGTCCACCACCCCTTCCGCCCCCGAAAATTGAGGTGTCAGCGTGTCGACGTCGTAGGTGCCGAAGGTCACAAAACGCCCGCTGGACGTGATGAATGGAAAGAGCGAGTCCCGAATACCTGGCCGCGGCGGAAGGAAGAAGCTTTGGCTCATCATAACGGTCGCCGTGCCTCCGGGTTCATCGAAGACGCCGCGGCCGTCGTGGTCGCGGTCGTACACGAAGATCTGCGAGACGCCGCCGCTGTCACGCGCCGCGACGGCGACGTAGCGGCCATCGCCCGACAGCCACGGCTGGATCGCCGCGGCGGCGGGTGGGACATTCGGCCAGTCGAGTTGCACCGTCTGCGGTCCGCCGCCGCGCAGGTCGACGACGTAGCTGGTCAGGCGCGACTGGCCTGCGGCCAGCGTCATTTCACTGACCCGGGATATTGGACTCACTTGGCCAACTTCACCCCAGCCCTCTCCTTGGGAAGGAGAGGGAGCGAGAGAAGAGGGGGCGAGAGGTGGCGCGATCAGGTTTGTCGCCGTGCTCTCGAAGGCTACCTGGCGCGCGTCCTTGGACAGCGACGGCCGGCCCGAGGCGCCGTTGGCGTCGCCACCGGTTGCGCTCACGCTGGCCCTGACGATCGTCCGGTGCGCCGCGTCCATCTCCGACACGCGCACGAACACCAGCCCCTTGGACACCACGACGCTGGCGCCATTGATCACCGGCGCCGCATTGGCCATGACCGGCGGCGCCGGCAGCAGGTCTTCGGCCGCCTGGTCGCCGCTGCGGAAGATACGCAGCGGCGTGTCGAACACATCGCCGTCGCCATTGACGTCGACGTTGCCTTGCAGCGGCTCGCCTTCGAGGTAGGCGACGATATCGCCCTCGACCGCGACGGCGGGAGACGAGAACGGCTCCGCATGCACGCGCGTCACGGCTCGCCCGCGCGCGGGAGGGACGCCAATGGACTGCTGCACGCCGGTGTGACGGTTTGCCAGCAGCAGCACTTCGTCCTTTGCGTCGTCGTCGCCATCGAGATCGTGCCCTTGGATGGCTTCCGGAACCACGGTGACGCGCAGGTCGGGTGATTCAATCAGACCATCGAGCGGCACCGCATCTTCCGCGACCATGCGGTAGCCGATGCAACGAGCACTGCGGCAACTCGCGTCCGTCGTACAGGGCAGGCCGCTGTCCTGGCACACGCCGGGGCCAAAGTGTGGGATCAGCCCCAGACCAGCTTCGTTTGCCACCCGCGAACGGAAGTCGAACAGCGACGGGCCGCACTCGCCCCCGGAGCAGTCGCTGTCAGCATGGCACGCCTGCCCGGCATTGGCGCCGCCGGTGCAGGTCGCCGTGCCGCACGTGTCGCCGGGGCAATCGGCGGCGGCGGCGCACGGGCGGCCGTCGTTGCCGCCGCCGGTGCATGCGGTGAGACCCGGGGCGCGCCGCGCCAGGCGCAGCACCGTGCGCGTGGCGTCGGCGGTGCCGAAGAAGGTTGCCTCGCGGGTCGCGTTGGGATCGCTTTGCGGCTCGAAGGTGGGTGCCAGGAGGCTGCCTTCGGGCGAGAACGACTGCAGGAACTCGGACCCGGGGATACGGATCGGCTCGCTACCGCCGGGAAAAGCCGGGATCGCTGAGCCGCCACGTAGCAGGCGTTCTACTGGGATGGTTTGATTGAACACCAGGATGCCGCTCCAGTCGATCGGCAAGAGCACGTTGCCGACGCTGTCGATGGTCAAGCGCAATTCGCTGGCCTGCGCCGTGCACGGCGGGATCGGGTCGCTGCAGAGGGCCGAATAGTCGTTCGGCAGCGGCAGCGCAGTGAAGTGCGAGAACACCGGGTCCGGTGCCGTGCCGCAGGTGCCGTCGACGGCGTAGAGGGCATCGATACACGCCAGGGTTTCGGGGTGTTGCGTGCACGGCGTAGTGGCCAGGCCACACGGCAGCGGCGCACCGATGGCGGTCACGGCGATCGTCGCCGGGCCGCTCAGCGTGCGTGCGTCGTCGGATGCGTCCAGCAGTCTGTCGGTGTTGGGGAAGAAGAAGCGCAGGTGCAGCGGATCGAGCACCTGCCCCGGCGCGGCCGGCGAAGCAGTCACCAAAGGAGTCACCTTGCTGACACCAGCCTGGGCGGCGCACACCGCGAGATCATTCTCGAGCCCCGCATAGGTCGGGGCCATGACGACAATGTTGCGCGGCCCATCAAGCGGAGTGAAGATGACCGAGATCACCAGGCCCTGAGGGACATCGAAGCTCGTGTTGGCGTCGCACGTTGGGCTCAAGCGCAGGTCGACTGGATCGGCCGGGCTGGCGAACGGCCGATCGATGGTGCCGTGCGCGCCGCGGAAGGTGTTGGTCGGACCCGGGATCTGATTGCAGCTGGCATCGAGGCGCGGCGCGCTGATCAGCAGAAGCGCCACCAGGGTGAGCCCGGAGAGCAGCCGGTGTGGGAAGAGCTCGAGCGTGGTCACGAATGAAATCCCGTCGGGCTTATACAGAAGTCCGCGCCCATACCTCAACTGATTTTCATTGACGGCAGGGACGACTCGCGCCAAGACGCCAAGGTGCAAACAGGTAAGGGCACTGCGTTGCTTCGCCTGCATTGAAAACCCACGTCCGACGCTGAAAGAGCAAGCGGCGTGCACGGTGGGTCGCGGCGCCGTCCGTTGGTGTTCGTCTATCCGTCGCGCGGTCACTGTGAACCGGGC
>CAZTDK010000366.1:0-6619 GCA_964611965.1 uncultured Binatia bacterium (SeqCode)
ACCACCAGCTTTCAAACGTTCATCGAGGAAGTGCCGGGCAAGTAGGCCAATATCCCCGTAGCGCTCACGAAGGGGAGGCAGGTGGAGTGGTAACACATTCAACCGAAAGTAGAGGTCGGCGCGAAAGCGCTTGTCGGCGACGCACGCATCCAGATCGTTGTTCGTAGCCACGATCACGTTGACGTCCGCCTGAACGAACCGGTCGGAGCCCAACGGCCGGAACGTGCGCTCCTGGAGGAACCGCAACAGCTTGGCCTGCGCAGCCAACGATAAGCTGTCGATCTCGTCAAGAAAGAGCGTGCCACCCTCGGCCATCGCAACCAGACCGCGCTGGTCGCGATGTGCGTCGGTATACGCGCCGCGCACGTGCCCGAACACCTCGTTCTCCATGAGATGATCCGGGAGCACCCCGCAATCAACGGCAATGAACGGAAGGTTGGCCCGCGGCCCCAGGAAGTGAATGGCGCGCGCAAATAGCTCCTTCCCCGTTCCGGTCTCGCCCGTGATCAACACCGGCGCCTCGGAGCGCGCAATGGACGGTAGCTGCTCCACCACGCGAGTAAACGTCGGATGGTTTCCCAACAGCTGCGAGAGACCCCTCTCCTCGGTCAGCCGCGCACGTACCGATTCGACGCCGCCGGGCTCTGGACCGAGCAGACGCCTGACCCGATGGCACAGCTCTTCTTGTGCCGTCGGCCACAACGAAAAATCGTCCGTCGCTCGCAATGCCGTATGTAGCAGCTCCTCGTCGGACTTTTGTGGAAGCACAGCCAACGTCGGCAAGGGGATGGGGTGCGCACGCAACCACTGAAAAAACGAAAGTGGCCTGTCGCGCTCTGCTCCGGCCACAGCAACAATCGCGTGCGCGCGTGACCGGTGCACGTCCTCGCGGAGTAGTCCCTGCCAGTCCGTCCGCTCGAGCGAGAAAGCGTTTGCAGCGAGCAGTGCTGCTACGCTCGTATCTGCATTCGCTTGCGCCGCTTCGATCAGCATCAGCCGGTGGGGCATATCACTTGGCCCAGCAAACCACTGCCCCGTCTCTCGCGAGTCTGCCATGGGTCTCAGCTAGCGTCTTTTTCGTTGCACAGACGCACGCAAAGGAGAACCCAGGCTTCAGGCACCGCTGGCGCGGCGCATTAGCGCGGCCGCTGTAACGGTCGCCACCTGATGCGACGGCTGGCGCTCGCTCGCTAGGAGCCGTCCGACAGCACCGATGTTCTCACGCACTTGTTGCTGAAGATGGTCGAGGGAGGATTCGAGTTGCTGCAGCCGACTCAGGACGTCAGCCAGCCCCCCACCGCCCCCACCAATGCCGAGGTGAGCGGCCGTATACTCCAACCGCCCGAGGCGCACGTCTTCGTAGAGCGCTACGGTGCACTGGGCCGGCTGGACGCCCAGTTCCTCATCGAGCGCCGCTACGCAGCGCTGATACTGCCGCAATGCCCCGGCCCGATTGCCCGCAAAAAACTGCAAGCGCATCAAGCGTTGGTGCGTGCATTCGCGAGCGCGGTCGTGACGCAGAATCCGTCCGCCGTATTTCATCCCGTCCTCATAGTCCTGATGCGCGAGCGAATAATCCATGAGCTTGTCCAGCATGGCCAAATGCATGTTTTGCAGCCGCTCGCGTTCACACAGGCACCACTCCTGATACCAACCTTCCAGCAGATCGCCCTGGTATAAATCGACCGCACCCCGCAACGCACTCGCATCCGCTGCCTTCATCTGAAAGCAGGTCATCTCCTGCGACCGACCGTATGCCCGCTCAAACGCCGCCGCGTCGATCCAGAGGTCCGCTTCGGCATTCAACCGCACCCAGTCCGGCTCAATCCGGAGGACCCGGCGCTCGCAGGCCATCGGGTGAGCATTCAACGCCGCCTGCAGCTGCCACAGGGCCTGGCGCAAATATTTTTTGGACTGGACCGTGGGGACATCAGCCCAGAGCAGCGCGGCGAGCGATTCCCGGGGGTGGGGACGATCGCGGTGCAGCAGGAGATAGCAAAGCAGCTCCTGCACCTTGGATCCCGTAAGGCCATTGAGTGGGTCCTCGTTGCACCGCACCGACAGCTTTCCGAAGAGAAGCACACTCAACCGCGCCATGGCTCACTCCTCACCAGCGTTGCTGGCTTCGGCAGATTGGTTTGAGCTGCCTTGCTATCACTCCTCTGGCGAGGTCGTCAAATCCCAAAATTAAAGAATCGTCACACGCTTCGCGGCACAGCAATCCTCATGCCGAACGGCAGATCTGGTCGCGAAGATCGCCGACCTTGCACGCGCTGTCCAATACAGTAAACAGCCCCCGGTCGACTGGCGTAGACACGGGAAACGGAGGTCAGCCTGACGTCCCCGTCCGAGAGCAGATCGCTATCGGCGAGGGGCGCGCGTCACCGCCCTTCTTTGAAGACAGCCTCAGGCACAGGCAGGGACGCCTGCGCCACTGCTTTGATGGCAGATCCAGGCAACCAGTGGCCCGGCCGTCTCGGCCGCGCGTGTGTTTGACAGGGCTCAGAACTCGACGACGGCGTCCGGGGCGTCGCTGAGATGCACCGTATCAATGAAACGCACGATCCGGTCCCGTAACGAGATTACCAGCGAGTGGGTACGGTGCCCGTGGCCGAAGAAGCGGACGCCGCGCAAAATCGCGCCGTCGGTGACGCCGCTGGCGGCGAAGAGAATTTGTTCACCCGGCGCCAGCTCGCGCTCGGTGTAGATGCGATTCGGATCCTTGATACCCATCTTCTTCAAGCGCTGCTCGAATTTCGCGCGCTCTTCCGCTCCAGGCTTGGCGGCCACGAGGCGGCCTTCCATCCCGCCGTTGAGACAGCGTAGCGCCGCCGCGGTCAGGACGCCCTCGGGCGCGCCGCCGGTGCCCATCACCGCATGCACGTTCGTCCCGCGCACAGCAGCGGAAATCCCGGCCGACAGGTCGCCGTCGGAAATCAGCCGAATGCGCGCCCCGGCTTGGCGAATCTCGTTGATCAACTTCTCGTGCCGCGGTCGGTCGAGCACGATCACCACGAGGTCGCTGACCTTGCGCCGCAAACAGCCGGCAATCGCCTTGAGGTTCTTCGCCACACCGGCATCGAGATGCACCGCGCCTTTGGCCGCCGGCCCGACGATGATCTTTTCCATGTAGCAATCGGGCGCATTGAGCAGGCCGCCTTTGTTCGACGCCGCCAGGACGGCAATCGCTCCCGGCGAGCCGGTGGCACACAGGTTGGTGCCCTCGAGCGGGTCGACGGCAATGGACACCGCCGGATCGGAAGCCAGCCCGCGGCCGACCTTCTCACCGATGTACAGCATCGGCGCCTCGTCGCGTTCGCCCTCACCGATGACCACCTCGCCGCGCATCGACAACGTGTCCATTGCCTTGCGCATGGCCTCCACCGCGACGTCGTCGGCATGATGCCGGTCGCCCTGCCCCATCGTGCGCGCCGCCGACACCGCCGCTTCTTCCACGACGCGCAGAAACTCGCGCGAGAGGAGATGTTCAATGCCGTTCGATTGCGTCTGCCGCCGTACCGGGTTTCTTTTCACCGTCCCATGACTCCCTTCTGCTGGGTTTCCCGCAAACCGAAATCTCGAACCACAGAGTGACTTTGCACCGGCGAGTCAATCGTCGTCACACCGTCGCCGATCCGACCGCTCACCCAGCCTTGCACAGCACGCCCGCACTCACGAAGAAACAAGCGGTCTTGTCGACGCCAAAGGTGTACAGGTCTGCCGTGCCGCCGGGCTCGATGGCCGTGACGCGTAGACTGGCCGACGAGGCGCGCGGCTCGTGGCTGCCGTCGACGTGGAACTGGTAGCCTTCAGGAAAATGGAAGGCGGGAACCAACGCATCGCCCACCCTCAGTCCGACGGCAGGCGCCTCGACCATACCCTTCTTGAACAGCACCTGCTCCGCCCCCACGCGGAACGACATCCCATTTTCGAGGGTGATCTTCAACACCGGATGTTGCTCGGCTGCCTTTTTGATGTCGCGCATCATCCGGAAACGGACGCGCCCGTTGCCATCACGCGTAAACACGGCGACCGCCTTCCCCGCGAGGCTCTTGATGGTGAGCCCGCCTTCCGGCGTTTCAACCTTGGTATCGGCCGCGACTGCGCAGTCTGCCATTCCTTGTCCTGCCCCAAACCCGCCGCGTCATAACGCCGATCCGAGCGAAATGGAAGCGGACGGTAGCCGACAAACCAAGCGCCCGTCGCTCAGATGCGTGGTTGATGCGGCGGCGCCGGCGCATCGCGGCGTTCGAGAGCGCTACGATCCCACGCGGCCAACTTCGCTGCGGCTTCGTAGGTGCTTTGCAGGAAAGCAAGTAGCGTGTCGTCGGGAGAATCAGATTCGCGGACCGCGGCGTACGGCAACAGGAACTCTCGGAGATCGGCGCTGTAGAACGCGGCGTTGGGTTGGACGATTGCCGCCGAGAAGCCCGCCGGCTCCGGATATGCGTAGGAATAGAACGCCGCGTAAGGTACGGATCCGCCCCCGGGCCAAAAGCCGCAGCTGCTGACCTCGTGGGAGTACGCCTCCCGCGTCACCCAATCGGGGAGGTTGGGAACACCACCCGGATGCTCCGGAGCGCGCCGCCCGGAAAATCGCGTCACCGCCAGGTCCGGCGCACCCCAGAAAAAGTGCACCGGGCTGCATTTTCCCGTGAAGCGCGCTCGAAAACCCTTGAACACGCGGTCCGCCTGCAGCAGCACCCGCCAGAATCGGTTGGCGTATTCCGGGTCGTAGGCACGGTGCACCTCATCCTGGTCGAAGCGCAACGGATCCGGCACTTCGTTGGGCCGCCGGTGGATGTCGACCCGCAGATCGAGCTTGCCCATCTCCTCCATCAGGCGGCCGTAGAACGCCGCCACCGATTGCGGTTGCAGAGCAAGACTCACGATGCCGCCGTCGCTGGACTGCACGACCACTTGATGGGCGATGAAATCGAAGTCGATCTGAAACGTTCGCGCCGCGTAGGGGATCGGCGATGTCGTCAGCCCGCGCGCCGTGACGTACAGCGTCACATGCCACGAGTGATTAATCCAGGGACTCTGTGCCAGGCGAATCTTGCCGACGATCTGAGTCCACAGATGCAGCGTCGCACAGGTCTCGCTCCAGGCGGCGAGCGGCAGCTCTGGCCACGCTTGCGCACGTGATGCCGCGGATAGGCTCATTCCCGACTCCTCCACCGTTGTCGTGCTTCACCGGCGCGCCCGTCTGCCGAAGCCGAGTCGGCGCGACGCGCGCTACACTCACTTGGAGAGTACATGATTGGTCGTGACGTCGGCGATCAGCTTCTCACCCGTCCCGTGTACCAACGTTCGCACGACGCTCACCGTCCGGCCCCTTTTAACGAAAGTTGCCACCGCCGTGAACGTACCCTCCGTTTGATTGCTGGCGAAATTGGCGTTCAGATTGATCGCCAAGGGAAAGCCCTTCATCCCCGGTGCAATCGGAACGGGTCCGATGACCAGCATCGTTGCCGTGACGTCCGCCAACCACAGAATTGCGCCGGCATGGACCACGCCAAACGGATTCTTGATGCCTGGCCGAATCGGCATCTCCGACACCACGCAATCGGCGGACTGTTCAATGACCGAAAACTCGAGGGCGCCTTCAACTCTCATCGTCCGGTCAGCAGGCCATCAGGCTCACTGTTCCCTGCCAGCGTATCAATCGGCAAGCACTGTCGTCAGCGTACGCCCGCTGAGGGCACTCCGCCAGGCCGCTTCCACCTCGGCTTGTCCCATGCGGCTGACGATCTTCTCCGCCACTTCCGGCAGCGGGAAGCCGGACAGGGTACCCTCAGCAAGCGCCAGGGCGCGATCGAAGCGGCTCTCGGCCAGTGATGCATAGCGATAGCGCAGCTTCTTGCGCGCCCGCACCAACTCGTCGGCCGTGAAGCCGTCCGCGGCAGCGCGCTGGCAGGTATCCTCGACGGCGCGTTGCAGGCGCTGCGCCGCGCCACGCGCGGCGCTCGCCGACACGAACGCCACCGCCCAGTCGGATCCCCAATCGAGTCCGGCCGACACGTCATACCCAAGTCCAAGGCGTTCGCGGACCTCTTGAAACAATCGACTGTCCGGATCCGAACCCACCAGATCGAGCGCCAGGCCCACCGCAATCAACACGCGTGGCACCGGCGGCACGGCAATCAACTTGGTGATGTAGGCCTGGCCCCCGGAGCCGCGAAGGCGCAAGTTTCCGGTGGCGCCGAAACGCGTTGCCGGTGGCCGGGCGTCGAGCCCCGGTTCGCCGGCGTCGAAGTGCGCACGCACAGCGCGGCGCACCGGCTGCGCCCCAATGCCCCCGACGACGGCCAGGACACTGCGGGCGTGCGTGAAGTGGCGCCGCATGAACGTCGCAACGTGCCGCGCCTGCATGCCACGCAGGCTCTGGATACTCCCGCACACAGGGTGCGCCAGGCTGCCGCGAAAGAAGCGCACCCAGGCCTCGCGGTTCAGCCGGTCGGCGGGATCATCCATGCGTCCGCGGATCTCGTCGATCACCACCCGGCGTTCTTTTCGGAAGCTCTCCTCGGTCACTTGACTGCGGTAGAACTGCTCGGCCAGCAACCCCAGCGCCGCGTCAACGTCCTCGTTGAACACCTCGAACGTCAGCGACATG
>CAZTDK010000367.1:0-6614 GCA_964611965.1 uncultured Binatia bacterium (SeqCode)
GGCCACGTTCGCGCCGGTGGCCGAGGCGCTGCAGGAGTTTCTGCTGCAGGTGGGTTCGGAACCGGCGGTGCCACCATCCGCCCAGGGGGAGGTCCAGGGCGCACGTCTTGCCGCCCTTTCAGGGCTGAGCGCACAACACTCAGCGGAAGGCCAGCAGCCTCAACGGGGTGACCGGCCCATAGCCAGGGGCAACGCCCCGGGCGCTGGTGTTGCCGCGGAAGACCTCCGCGCGGCCATTGCTGCCGTCCTCCCCGGCACCGACACCGAGCAGGTTCATATCATCGACGGCATCGCCGCACTCCTCGCCGGCTCTCCAGCCTCCCCCGAGGAAACCTTCTTCGTCATCCGTCGCTTGCTCACCGGACTCGCTACGGCCAAGCCGATCGTGCTGGTGATCGACGACCTGCACTGGGCTGAGCCGCTGCTGCTCGATCTGGTCGAGCACCTGATCCAGTGGGGCAGCGGCGTTCCGCTCTTCGTGTTGATCGGCGCGCGGCCCGAGTTGCGCGATCTGCGCTCGTCGCTGGTGACCCCCGGCGGGCTCGTTGCGGACGTGCTGACGCTCTCCGGCCTCGATGCCGGCGCCGCTATGCGCCTGGCCGCCAACGTCATCGGTGCCAGCGATCTCCCCGCCGCCGTCGCCGCCAAGGTGCTGGCCACGAGCGAGGGCAATCCACTCTTCGTCGGCGAACTGGTGCGCATGCTGGTCGACGAGGGCGCCATCGAGCGCCATGGCGAGCGCTGGGTCGTCGGTGCCAATCTGGCGGCACTGGAAATGCCGCCTACCATCCACGCGCTGCTGGCGGCGCGCATCGAGCGCCTGCGACCGGAGGCGCGCTCCGTCCTCGAACGCGCCGCGGTGGTCGGCCGGCATGTCTCGCGCGGCGCCGTGTCGGCGCTGTTGGGGCGCAACGGCAACGAGCTCGACGCGCGCCTCGAAGCGCTGCGTCGCTCGGAGCTGATCGAACGCGACACCGGCTGGTTCCTGGGCGAGCCGGTGCTGCGCTTTCACCATGTCCTGATCCGCGACGCTGCCTACCGCCGCCTGCTCAAGGGGACGCGCGCCGAGCTGCATGCGCGCTTTGCCGACTGGGTCACGGCGCGCGCCGACGCCGCGGATCACGACGAGACCATCGGCTGGCATCTCGAGCAGGCGCACCAACTGCTGCGCGAACTCGGCCCGCTCGATGCAACCGGTCGTGTGCTCGGGGAGCGTGCGGCGCAGCATCTCGCCGCCGCCGGACGCCGGGCGCTGGCGCGCGACGATCTTCCGGTGGCGGCGGATTTGCTCGGTCGCGCCGTCGATCGGCTCGATGCCGACGACGCGGCGCGCGCCGACCTGGCGCTCGATTGGTGCGAGGCGTTGCTGGCCGCGGGAGACGTGGGAACGGCGGCGAAGGCGATTGAAGAGCTGGGCCGCTTCGCCGAGGTCGCACTCTTGTCGGAAGCCCCTGGCCGGCGGTTAGCGGTCACGCGGTCAGCGGTTGGGACTGAAGCTGGCGCAATGCCGGACACCCTAACCGCCAACAGCCCAACCGCTAACCGCCGTCTTTCCGCGTGGCACACCTGCTTCAAGGGCCAACTCACGGTGCTGACTGCACCCCAAGGGCTGCAAGCCGCGGCCGACGTGGTCGCAGGCGCCGCGGAAGAACTGGCCAAGCTCGGCGATGCCGCCGGCGAGGCAAAGGCGCACTCGGTGCACGCCACGGCGCTGGCGCGCCTCGGCAAGGTGGGTGCCTGCGAGGCGGCGCTCGACCGGGCGCTGGCGGCGGCGCGCCGCGCCGGCGATCGGCGCCGCGCCAACGCGGTGCTCGCCGGTGCTCCACTCGCGGCACTGTGGGGGCCGAGCCCGGTGACGCGCGCCAGCGGCCGCTGCCTCGATGTCGTGCGCGTCTTGCGCATCACCCAGGGCGCGCCCGCCGTCGAGTCGGTTGCCCTATCCTGCCAGGGTATCCTCGAAGCGTTACGCGGCCGCACCGAAGCGGCGCGACGCATGCTCGCGTCGTCACGCAAGATGGTCGAGGATCTCGGCATTGCGCAGCGCCTCTTCGAAGCCGACGCCTTCGCTGGACGTATCGCCGCGATGGAGGGCGACACCGCCGCAGCCGAACGCCTGCTGCGCGGCGCGTACGAAGGGCTGCGCGATCTCGGGCTCGGCATCGACGCCGCGCGTGCGTGCGCGCTCCGCGCGCGCACGCTGCTCGCACAGGATCGCGTTGCCGAGGCGGAAGCGCTCTCGCACGAGAGCCAGGCGCTCGCCGGCGACGACCTCCAGGCCGCGATTGCCTGGCGCGGCGTGCGCGCCGAGGCGCTGGCGAAGCGCGGCGAGCACGCCGAAGCGGTCGAATTGGCACTGGCAGAGAGGGAGGCCAAGAGGGATTTATCGATGAGTTATCTGAACAAATCCCCCAGGTCCTTCTTTTTCAAAGGGGGAAGTTGTCCGCCGCCGCGTGCGCGGCAATGCCGCGACGCGCCAGCTCGAGCGCGAATGGGCCGCGATCGAGGAGCGTGACGTCGATGCGCTGACCGCCGTCAACTCGGGGCAGATGGAGGTGATCGACCATCCGACCGGCGCGATGTACGGAGCGATGGAGGTCATCGCTTTGCACCGCGGGCTCTGGCGCGGGACGAACCTGAAGATGACCCAGGACATCCTGGCGACGCTCGGCGACTCGCTCGCCCTGATGCGACGCACGGCCGCGCACGACGGGGTGGAGGCGAATTTCGGCTCGGTCTGGCCGATCGAGGTGGAGGACGTCCGCGTCTTCGAGGTCGACGCGGGCAATCAGCCGAAGCGCTCGGAGATCTTCGCCGCCGACCACCTGGGCGAAGCCATCGCGCGGCTTTACCAGCGCCACGCCGAGCTGCTACCCGACGGCCCGGAGCGCGAGCGCGCCGCGGCGACGGCGCGCTCTGTCGCGGTGGTGGCGCCCGGAGGCTTCGACCGCGCTCGCTACGCGGAGGTATTCCGCTCCGACGTCGAGATCGTGGACCACAAGCTACTTGGGCTTGGCACCGGCGTCGGGCTGCAGACGCTGTTCCGCTCGATGGCTGCGGGGAAAGAGGTGGGCGACCAGGTGGTGTCGCGGCCACACGATGTGCTCGCGCTGACCTACGACGCCCTGCTGCTGCGTTGGCGGGCGTCGGGCGTGGGTCGCGAGAGCGGCGGCGCATTCGAGTGGGCGTTCCTGCGCCTCCTCGTCTTCGATGCCGATGGCCGTGTCGCCCGCTATGAGCTCTTCGACGACGACCGCGAAGCCGAGGCGCTGGCGCGCTTCGCGGAGCTGAGCGGCAGTGGTGAGGCGAAGACGGCGCCCGACCCCTTCGAGAACGCTGCGGCGCGGACGGAGCGCACGCTCATGCGTTGCTTCAACGCGCGCTTCGAGGCCGGCGAGACGTCCGCGTCCCCGCGCTTGGCCGGAGCGTTGGCAACGAACCGCCTCATGGACGCTCGCGATTGGCGCGCCTACGCTGCCAGGCACGCTCCGGGCTTCGTCTATCGCGATCACCGGCGCCTCGTCCAGCTCGATCTCGATCGTGACGGCTTCCTCGCCTTCACCCGCCCGCTGCTCGAGATGCGCTCGACCAGCGCCTCACTCGACCTCCTCACCACGCGCGGCGAGCGCCTGGCACTGATGCGCTCCACCCTGGAGATGGCGGACGAATCGGTCGGCCCGAGCGCCATCGACTCGCTCCTCCTGATCGAGACCGACGAGCACGGCGCGATCGTCGCGTACGACCGCTACGAGATCGACGACCAGGAAGCTGCCCGGGCCGAGATCCTGGCGCGCTGGGAGGCCGGCGAAGGCGCGCAATTTCGCATCGTGGCATGGCATCGCGATCACGGCGCGCTGGTCGAGCGCCGGGATTGGGACGCGCTGGCGGCGCTCTACTCGCCCGCCGTTGTCGGCCACGATCATCGGCTGGTGGGCTGGGGAACCCTGCGCGGGCGCACCGACTTCCTGCAATCGCTGCGGTCGATGGAGGCGCTATCCCCCGACGCGCGCATACGGGGCGATCACACGCGGGTCTGTCCTCGGGGATCGATCCTCTCGAACATGTGGGTGGGAACGCGCGACGGCGGCGTCTTCGAGAGTCCGTTCCTCGTCGTGTCGGAGCTCGATGCCGACGGCAAGGTCGTGCGCATCGACTTCTACGACCCGCACCACTTCGATCGGGCGTGGGCGCGCTTCGAGGAGCTGCGGCCCGATCCGCTGCGCATTCCGCCGAATCCGGCGACACGGGCCTATGACTGCTGGTATGAAACCGCGAAGGCGGGGAACTGGGATGCCCTCGATGCGCTCTATGGCGCCTCGTACGTGTTCGACGATCGGCGCCGCCTGTTCCGCGAGATCCACGGTCGCGAAGGGGGAGTCATCAACACGCGCTTCCTGTTCGAGGGCGGTTGGCGACCGGTGCGCACACTCTTGGCGACCGCAGGCGAGCGTCTGGCGCTCCAGCGCATCGTGTGGACGACGCATGCGGCGGGCGCCGTCTCCGAGATCGAGGTCCTCGAGCTGAGCGAGCTCGACGGCGAGGGACGCTTCGTGCGGGTCGTCCTCTTCGATCCCGATGCGCGCGCCGCCGCGAGCGCGGAGCTGTTCGAACGCTACGTCGCCAGCGACGCCGGAGGAGCATCACCCGAGGCGTCCGAGCTCCTGCGCGCCTGGAACAGGCACGACCTCGCACGCATGCGTGCGCTGCTTCCCGACGACTTCTACCTGGACGATCGCAGGCGCACCGGCGTCGGCCGACTGGATGGCGCCGACGCCTACCTTGCCTCGATCGCCGCGATGTATCAGCTGAGCCACGATCTGAGAACGGAGGCGCTCTATATCGTCACAGTCGCGGCGCACGGCACCGTTTATGTCTCTCGGTGGTCGGGCACGAATGCCGAAGGCGGCGAGTTCGATGCCGTGTATGTCTGCATCGGGTTGCAACGCGACGGCCGGCCCGCCGGGCTGGAGATCTTCGAAATCGACGCCCTCGACGCCGCGCTAGCGCGCTTCGAGAAGCTGCGCGCCGTGAGAGCCACATGAACTGTACCGCCGGCGGCCACGCCAACCCCCAAGGGACGGCAGCGTCGGGCTGCCGCTCCTGGGCAACGAGCGCTGCGGCGCTCGCCAGCTTGGTGCGATGCTTGTGACGCCACGCGAACGAGGGTCGTCGAGGTCGACACAGGCCGCCGACAACATGTACATTGCATCTCATCGGAATCGCTTGCCGGCGAGACACAGGAGGAAGGCAATGGGTTCGATCACCACCAAGGATGGTACCGAGATCTTCTACAAAGACTGGGGAACCGGACAGCCCATCATGTTCCATCACGGCTGGCCTCTCAGTGCTGACGACTGGGACACTCAGATGCTGTTCTTCCTGGAGAAGGGCTACCGCGTCATCGCGCACGACCGCCGCGGGCACGGTCGCTCGACGCAGACCGCGACCGGGAATGACATGGATACGTACGCTGCCGACGTGGCCGCGCTCGTGGCTGCGCTGGATCTTCGCAATGCGGTGCACATCGGCCACTCGACCGGGGGCGGCGAGGTCGCGCGCTATGTCGCTCGTTACGGCAAGGGACGCGTCGCCAAGACCGTGCTGATCAGTGCGGTGCCGCCGGTCATGGTCAAGTCGGAACGGAATCCCGGCGGGCTGCCGATGGAGGTCTTCGATGGCTTCCGTGCCGCGCTCGCCGCCAACCGTGCACAGTTCTACCTCGACGTGGCGAGCGGCCCCTTCTACGGCTTTAACCGACCGGGTGCGAAGGTGTCAGAGGGAGTGATCCGAAACTGGTGGCGCCAGGGCATAATGGGCGGCACCAAAGCCCACTATGACTGCATCGCGGCCTTCTCGGAAACGGACTTCACCGAGGACCTGAAGCAGATCGACGTTCCCGTCCTCGTCATGCACGGCGACGACGACCAGGTCGTCCCGATCGCGGCGTCCGGCCTGCTCTCCGTCAAGCTCGTCAAGCATGGCACCTTGAAGGTCTACAAAGGCTTCCCGCATGGGGCGTTCACGATCCACGCGGACATCATCAACCCGGAGCTCCTCGCGTTCATCCGATCGTGACCGGTGCGTGGTGTCGGGCGCGCAATGGCGAGCGCGCCGCTTCCGCTTCTCGGCGCGCCGCGGTGCCGGAGCTGTGGCGGTGCAAACGACTGAACAACAACACGCGGGGAGCGCCGGGCTAGCGATCGCAGCGGCATCGTGCAAGAAAATTGCGTCACGCGCCCGTCCGATCATCCCGATCGGTTCCTTCAAAAGGTCGCTATGATGGCGCGGGCATAGGTTTGGCGCCGTAGAACAACGACCACTCAACGAGAGGACATGTCCATGTCGACAGAAACGCAGTGCCCGTTCAATCATACCGGCGGTAGGTCGAATCGTGACTGGTGGCCGAACCAGTTACGGCTGGACATCCTGCACCAGCACTCCTCACTGTCGAATCCGATGAGCGGGGACTTCAACTACGCTGAAGAGTTCAACAGCCTCGACCTGGCGGCCGTCAAGAAAGATCTGCTGGCGCTGATGACCGACTCGCAGGACTGGTGGCCGGCGGACTTCGGTCACTACGGGGGCTTGTTCATTCGCATGGCGTGGCACAGCGCCGG
>CAZTDK010000368.1:0-6600 GCA_964611965.1 uncultured Binatia bacterium (SeqCode)
GTCCCGGCGCACGACACGGTGACCCGGCCAGGTTCTGCACTCTCGTCCGGCAGTAGACGGAGGACCCATGGTTCGGCATCGTTGACCTGCGAGCGCATCTCGAAATGCTTCCCGATCGACCAGAAGCCGCGGAGGCCTCCCGCATATTCCGCTGGCGGCCTCCAGGCGCGCGTTGAGCGGCTGCGTCAATCGTGTGATGATGCCGCCGTTTGGTCCCTGCATGCGCTTCCGCACCGCTGCCCTCGCCCTGTTGCTGTTTACGTCGGGTTGCTGCGCTCTCATCTACCAAGTCGCGTGGTTGCGTTTGCTGCGCCTGGTGTTCGGCACCTCGACGGCCGCCTCCGCCGCCGTGCTGGCGATCTTTTTGGGAGGGCTCGGCCTCGGTGGGTTGCTGCTCGGGCGGCGCGCCGATGCGGCGCGTAACGCCGTGCGGTTGTATGCCGGCCTGGAGCTCGGGGTGGCCGTGGCCGCGGCGGCGAGCCCGTGGTTGATGGCGCTGGTGCGCAGTGTGTATCTGTCGCTGGGCGGCACCGCGACCTTGGGTGTCGGCGCCGGGAGCGGGTTGCGTTTGGTGCTCTCCGCGGTGGTGCTTGGGGTGCCGACTTTCCTGATGGGTGGCACGCTCCCCGCGGCGGTGCGGGCAGCGGAACGGGCATCCGATGTTGCCAGGCGGGATATGGGCCTGCTCTACGGCGCCAATACGTTGGGGGCGGTGTGCGGCAGCTTGTTTGCCAGCTTCTATGCGCTCGAGGCGTTGGGAACCAACCTGACGATTTGGTCTGCGAGTCTGCTCAATCTGCTCGTTGCGGTGGTGGCGGGCGTCCTGGCGACGCGGTTGTCGGCGCACGAACCGGCAACCACGCGGGCCACAGCGGGCGTGTCGCGCACGCGCGCGGCAGCACCGCTTGCCCCGATGCCGCTCATGCTCGCCGCCGCGGCGATCGTCGGCTGTGCGTTCCTGCTGATGGAGCTGGTGTGGTACCGCATGCTGGGTCCACTGCTCGGTGGCTCCTCCTATACTTTCGGCCTCATTCTTTCCGTGGCACTACTGGGTATCGGCGCCGGCGGATTGTTGTACGCCGTCGGCCCGCGGCCGCGGCGTCCGACGTTGCTCACGTTCGCGTCGACGTGCGTGCTCGAAGCGTTCTGCATCGCCCTTCCCTATGCGGCCGGCGACCGTCTCGCCGTGCTGACCAGCGCGCTGCGCCCGCTCGGCTATGTCGGGTTCCTGCCGGCGGTTCTCACCTGGCTGTTGATCACCATGCTCGTCATTTTTCCCGCCGCCGTTGTCGCCGGGTACCAGTTCCCGCTGCTCGTCGGGCTGCTGGGAGCGGGCAACCGCCGGATTGGCCGAGAAGTTGGCTTGGCCTACGCGTGGAACACCGCCGGGGCCATTTTCGGCGCGTTGGCTGCTGGGTTCGGTTTGATGCCGTTATTCTCGGCGCCAGGAGTATGGAAAGGCGTTGTAGGCCTCCTGTTGGGTCTCGCTGCGGTCACGCTCGCCGTGGTGCTGCGTCGCGGCGGAGCGCCGCAGCGCGCGCTCGCACCGGCGCTGCTCGGCGTCGCGGCCGCCTGCCTGTGCCTCGCCGACGGCCCGACCGCGGTGTGGCGCCACTCCGCGGTCGGCGCCGGACATTTCAAGCTGGCGTTGCAGGCGCCGAACGACTGGCGCCGTCTGCTCAACGACGCGCGCCGCGCGTTCGTCTGGGAGACCGACGGCCGCGAGAGCACGGTCGCGCTCGACGGCGCGGATGGCTTCTCGTTCATCGTCAACGGGAAGAACGACGGCAACGCCATTGGCGACGCCCCGACGCAGGTGATGTCGGGGCTCATTGGCGCCCTGTTTCATCCGAATCTCAAGCGCGTCCTCGTCATCGGTCTGGGAACCGGCAGTACGGCGGGATGGCTGGCGCAAATTCCCTCCGTCGAGCGCGTCGACATCGTCGAGCTCGAGCCGGCGATCACGCATGTTGCCGCGGCGTGCAGCCAGGTGAATCACGACGTGCTCGCCAATCCGAAAGTGCACCTGATCATTGGTGACGGGCGTGAGCTGCTGCTGACGACACCAGGTACCTACGACCTCATCTTCTCCGAGCCTTCCAATCCCTACCGCGCCGGTGTGGCGAACCTGTTCACGCGCGACTTGGACCCTGGCATCGGAACGTCAGGATCTGAGCGGACGGTTGTTCGAGGCGCTGGCCCAGCCCTTTGCGGCGCACGCCCTCAATGCCCAGCGGCTATCGATGTATCTCAGCATCGGGTTCGCGTCGGATTTTGCCGAGCACTGCGTCGCCGCGCTGGCGCCGCTGGAACCCTTCGTGCCGTGGGATGGGCGCTTCCTGGAGGAGCGCGACCGCTGCTACCAACTCCACAACGACCCGCACGCCGCGCAGGCGCGTGCCGATCTCGAAGCCTTCCTCGCCAATAGCCCGACGACGCTCGATTACGCCGGTGCCCTGAAGGAAGGAAGCTGAAGTCGTCGGGGTGATCTCACGCCGCCGTGCGCGGGCCGGTTGGGCAAACGCCCAACGCATTGTTCACGGCCGCAATGATTTCGTTGACGGTGATGTCGTCGCTGTGGTCGGCGTCGCCAACCGCGCAGCTCGATAGCGGAGCGGACCCGAGGGCGATGTTCACCATGGCAATGATCTCATTGACGGTCACGTCGCCGCTCCCGTCGCAATCTCCAACGCACGGCACGGTCGCCGGGGTTGCCGACATCGTTGGTGTCGGGCTGGCCGATGGGTCTGGTGTGGCAGAGGGCGCTTCTGTGGGCGTCACTGTGGGCTCGGGTGAATCGACCGGCGTGGGGGTAATGGTCGCGGTTGGCGGGAGCGTTGCGGTTGGCGTGAGCGTTGCGGTTGACGTGAACGTTGCGGTTGGCGGCAGGCTGAATGTTGGTGTCTGAGTTGGCGTCACGCTCGGTGTTGCGGTGACGGTTGGCGTTGCCGTCGCCGGCGCGGTGTTGGTCGGTGTCGCGGTGTTGGTCGGCGGGGCGGTTGCCGGCGCCGTCGGCGTTATCGTGGGTTCAGATGTGTTGCTCGGTGTCGGGGTTATGGTGGCGGTTGGTGTGAATGTGACGGTTGATGTGAACGTCGCAGTTGGCGGTGAGCTGAACGTTGGCGTCTGAGTCGGCGTCAGGGTGGGTGTCGACGGCGCGGTCGGGGTGGCTGTCAGCGGTGCGGTGTTCGTCGGCGTCGGACTCGGCGGGGCCGTGAGTGTTACCGTCGGCGTCACGGTGGCCGTGCTCGTTGGTTTTTGGGTCGGTGTGTTTGTCAGGGGCGGAGTGACGGTCGGCGTATTGGTCATCGTCGGCGTGTGTGTCGGCACATCCGTTTCGGTGGCCGTCGGGGTAGTGGTCGGAGTCGGCGTGATCGTCTTCGTCGCGGCGAGAGTCGCTGTTGGTATCGGCGTAATGACCCCGTTGTCGTAGAGCTCCGCATTTCGCAGGGAGCCACTATCGTTGTTGAACCCGCCAGCGACCAGGACCTTGCCGTTCAGCAACAACGTAGCGGTATGCTGGTAGCGCGCCGTGGCCAGGCTGCCGGTGACGTTCCATCTCCCCGCAACCGGGTCGTACAGCTCGGCGCTCGCCAGCGGATCGTCGTCGATGCCGGCAGCGGCCAGTACACGTCCATCGGCCAACAAGGTGGCAGTATGTTGATAGCGTGCGGTGCCTAAGCTACCGGTGGTGCTCCAGAACCCGCGGTCGGGATCGTACAGCTTGCTGCTGTTGGTCGCGCTTTGGATGGCGCTGCCCTGGAGGCCACCGGCGACGAGGACTTTGCCGCTGGGCAAGAGCGTCGCGGTGTGCTCGTCACGCGCCGGCGACAGGGTACCGGTGACGTTCCACACTCCCCCGAGAGGATTGTAGAGCGTGGTGTTGCCCGTCTTGATGAACCCGAGCGCACTGTTGCCGCCGGCGACCAGGACCTGGGCGTTGGGCAGCAACGTGGCGGTATGATTGTATCGTCCCGGGCTGAGCTCGCCGGTATCACTCCACTTCCCGGCCGAGGGGTCGTACAGCTCGGCGCCCGTGACGTCGCCATCGGTGGTGTTCACGCCGTCCACGACCAGGACCAGGCCGTTGGCCAGCAGCGTGGCGGTATGCCCGTCTCGGGCGGTGGTCATGCTGTCGGTGGTACTCCATGTCCCGGCAATCGGATCGTAGAGCTCAGCGCTGGTGAGGTCCGTGCTCTCGAAGCCGCCCACGACCAGGACCAGGCCGTTGGGCAACAGCGTAGCGGTATGCCGGTAGCGCGCCGTGTTCAAGCTACCCGTGAAGCTCCACGTGCCGGTGTCCGGGTCGTAGAGCTCGGCGCTTTCGAGGGGAGTCAGTCTTCCGAAGAGATCCTGGATGACACCGCCGGCGACCAGGACGCGGCCATTGGGCAGCAATGTTGCGGTATGCCCAGAGCGCACGACGATCAGGCCCCCGGTCGTGCTCCACGTGTTGAGCGTGGCGTTCGCCGGAGCCGCCAGGCCGAGCACACAGAGAAGAAGGGGGAGAATTGCCACGGGTATCCGAAGTGGTCGTGTGGTCTCCACCCGGCGGACGCCGCCGCTCTCTGCGCCACCTGAAGGCCACCTCATGGTTTGAATCCCCGCACAATCAAGCAGGTGTATGTACCTTAATTCGCGAAACTGACGTCGAGTGTCAAGAATTCTTTTTCCAGTCGCGATTTGGCCTGGCCCTAGCGGAACATCAGGCCCATCAGCCGCTCCAGTTGTCGCGCGCGCTTCGTCGAGTAGGGAAACCATGCCGCCTCGGTCTTCCGCGCCCGCGTCTCGATGAGGATGGCTTGACGGATACAAAACTGGCGCAAGCCCTCGGCGCCGCCGTGGCGGGTGCCGACGCCGCTTTGCTTGACGCCACCGAACGGCAGCTCCGGCACGCCGGCCGACAACAGGCACTCATTGACGCAGGCGTTGCCACTTTCGAGGCGCTGTGCCAGCGCTACTCCGCGCGCGATGTCCCGTGTCCACACGCTGGCGTTCAACCCGTAGGGGCTGTCGTTCGCCAAGCGCAGGGCTTCCTCGGCATCGTGGACGGCGGTGACCGGAATCACCGGACCGAAGGTTTCTTCGCGCATGATCAGCATGGTTGGATCGACGCCGGTCAGTACCGTCGGTTCGTAAAACGCTCCGGGGCCGTTGCCGCGCCGGACGCCGCCGGTCAGCAGCTGCGCACCCTTGGCCTGTGCATCGGCGACGTGACGCTCGACGATCTCCAATTGCCGCGGGCTGGTAAATGGTCCAATGTCGATCTCCGCATCGGCGCCGTTCGGGCCCACCCGCAGCGCGCGCACGCGTTCGACCAGCTTGGCGGTGAACGCTTCGGCCACGGTGTCCTCGACGTAGACCCGCTCGACCGACATGCACACCTGACCGGTCATGAGGCAGCCGCCCCACGCCGCGGCATTGGCGGCGCGGTCGAGGTCGGCATCGCGCAGCACGATCATCGGATCCTTGCCGCCGAGCTCGAGGAGTACGGGGGTCAGGCGTTGACTGGCGCGTTCCATGACGCGCCGCCCGGTTTGGGGCGAACCGGTGACGCAGATCATGTCGACGTGGTCGACCAGCGTGGCGCCGGTCTCAGCCGCGCCGATCAGCACCTGCAGCACGCCGGGCGGCAAGACGCGGTTCATCGCCTCGACGGCGCGGTGCACCGCCAATGGCGTCAGCTCCGACGGCTTGATGATGACCGCGTTGCCGGCCAGCAGGGCTGGCACGGCGTCTCCGAGCGCCAGGTTCAAGGGCGCGTTCCACGGACTGATGATGCCGACGACGCCGTGCGGCTTGAAGACAATACGTCCGTGCTTGCCGAACAGCGGTCGCGTGCTGACATCGACGGGTGCCAACCAACGCGGTGCACGACTCGCCAGATAGCCGAGGTCCAGGCAAACACCCATCAGCTCGCCGACGACGTCGAAGCGCGCCTTGCCGGTTTCCCGCTCGAGAAGGTCGAAGATGTTGCGACGGGCCACCACCATCTCGCGACGCGCCCGCTTCAGCAGGCGCGCCCGCTCACGTGGCGGCATCGTGCCCCACGCCGGCTGTGCCGTACGCGCCCGCTGCACGGCCGCCGCCACCGCTGCGGCATCGTCGACCGGAAGCTCGGCAATGGTACTGCCGCGCGCCGGATCGCGGACGACCAATGTCGGCTCCGCCTGCACGCTGCGTATGAGTTCACTGCTCATCAATGGCCCTCCCGATTCCCACCTCCCACAGGTGTTTCAGCCCACGGGGGAGAATCACGAAAACACGAAAGGGCGAAAGCACGAAAGGGAAACCCGAGGTTGCATCTTCATTTCGTATTTTCATTCTCTCGTGCGTTCGTGATTTCTTTCGCTCAGTCGCGCGGCCGGATCGTTCCCGGCAAACCGCTCCGCGGGTAGAGCGTTGGCACATAGCGCAGCTGCGGGTCGCCGGGGTCGAGCTCGCAGCGATAGCCCTGCAACAGTTGCGCGGCAATGATCTTCATCTCGAGCTGCGCAAACGCTTGGCCGATGCACAGGCGTGGGCCGCCGCCAAAGCCAACCAGGCTGTACGGCGTGGCGCGATGTTCCTCGCGCGGCGGTGCGAAGCGGTCCGGATCAA
>CAZTDK010000369.1:0-6600 GCA_964611965.1 uncultured Binatia bacterium (SeqCode)
CTCTTCTGGCGATGTTTCGAGCGGCGGCCGTTCGAAGCGACTCGCCCGCAGCTCGTGCGACACGGTGCGGAAGTGATGCTCGAACTCCTGAAAACGCCGCAGCACCGTGTGCAGGATCAGGCCGGCAAACCCGCACAGCAGGCCGGCAATCACGCATCCCGCCGCAACCGCCAGGCGCTCGAGAGCGACCGGGGCCGCGTGCGCCGGCGCGCCCCAGAGGGGGCCTGCACCGATCAGCACGCCGAGGAGGATGAGCAGCAGACCGGCGGAGCCGAAGAAGGTCAGCGGCTTGTAATCCCTGCACAGCGCAAAGATGGTATTGAGGATGATGACGCCGTCGCGGAAGCGGCGGATCTTCGAGTGGCTTCCCGGCGGACGCGCCATCAGGTCAACCGGCACCTCCGCAATCCGATACCCGCACTGCAGGCCCTTGATCGTCAATTCGGTTTCCACCTCGAATCCACCGCCCGAGAGCGGCAGCCCCTTGACGACCGGACGAGTGAAGGCGCGAAAACCGGACAGCAGGTCCGTCAACTGCACGCGGAAGAGCGAATTGATGACGAAGAGAAACAGACGGTTGCCGAGCCGGTTGAGTGGCCGGAAGTCGCTCTGCGACGCGGCATGCAAGCGGGAACCGACGACCATGTCGGCATCGCCGCGCAGCAGCGGCGCCAGCAGACGGTGCACCGAGGTCGCCGCGTAGGTTCCGTCGCCGTCGGCCATGACGTACACATCGGCATCGACGTCGCGGAACATCGACTGCACGACGTAACCTTTGCCCTGACGGCGTTCGCGGAACACTTCGGCGCCCGCTTGTATCGCCGCATCGACGGTGCGGTCCGTGGAATTATTGTCAAACACGTAAACCCGAGCGTGCGGCAACTCGGCACGGAACTGCTGTACCACCGCACCGATCGTCAGCTCTTCGTTGTAGCATGGGATGATCACGGCAATGTGGCGAACGGCCTCGGGCGCTGTCGGTGCCATGGGCCGTCGATACTAGCGGCGCAAGGGCGGGTTGCAAAGCGGTGCGGATCTCCTCGTAGAGTTGACATCACCGCAGCCGGTATGACACGGCTGAGCGATGCCATCCGCTTCCGGGAGCCGTCACTTCCTCTTGGCCTCCCTGATTGCGTTGTTGCTCAGCAGCAGCTTCTTCTATTTGCGGGGCCACCCCGTCCTCCCGCACGACGCGCCGCCTGAACGCAATGCCGAGGTGGCGCGCAGCGTGTGGAGAGCCCTTTCGCTGCAGCCGCCAGAATTTCTGGCGCTCAGGGAGGATCTCAGCCGCCTCAGTCGCGAACGCCACGAGGCCATCAATCAGGACATCTTCTCGCTGGGGAGCCGAGGCCAACTCTTCCCCAAGCATTCGTTGATTTCGGGAGTGGTCGGCGCGCCGTTCTACGGGGTGTTCGGCGAGGCGGGTTTCTGGATCCTGCAGCAGATCCTCGCGTTGCTCCTCTTCTATTCTACCTTCCGCATCACTTCACTGTTGGGGCACCGTGACACCGGGGTGGCGACATTGCTGTCGGTTGGCGTGTTGAGCGAGACCCTGACCGGTCTCTTTTGTTACATGTACTCGTACGATCTGCACGGCGTCGTGCTGCTGGTGTGTGGTCTGCATCTGATGTACGCGCGGCCACGCTGGGGGAGCGCGCTGGTGATGTTGAGTCTCTTCGTCCGGCCGACCTACGCGCTGCTCGTCCCGTTTGTGCTATGCGCCTGGCGGGGCATGCCGCAGCGCGCCGCGCATCCCAGGGACATCATGCTCGGCGCCGGGAGCGTACTCTGCCTCTACCTCCTGGTGAACGCGCTCATGTGGGGTGGTCCCCTGGTGACCGCGTACCATCGAGTCGTGGCGTTTGGTCCGGATGGCGAAGTGTTCATCGAGCATCACCCGCAGGGGTTGAACTTGAACGTCTTGCTGTCGGATTGGGGGCACAAGCTTTTCGATTCGCACGTCGGTCTCCTGCCGTTCAATCCGGTGCTGATCGGCTTTCCGTGGGTGTGCGCCTGGGCGTGGCGTTGTGACCACCGTTGGTTTGCGTTGAGCACGCTTACTGGCAGCGTCCTCTATGGCCTCTACATGTTCTCTTACGAACGTTGGGAGGCGTCCTACGTAGGAAATCGCTTCATTCTGCCGTCGGTGTATTTGTACTTGTTGAGCTTCATACCGTGGTTCTCCAACCTGTTGGAGTCGGTGCGTGCCGCACACGCCCCGAGGAAGCTGGCGGGATCGTCCCCCGCAGTGCCCACGTGAGCCTGGCGCGCCGACACCAGCTGCATCCACGCACCGTCCGACTCGTGCAAACAGGCTTCGCCGGTATCGCGCTCGCGGCGCTGCTTGCCGGGCTACTCCCCCCCGGCGTCTACAGCAAGGACTTGCAGGTGGAGTATCTGACGGCTTGGGCCTGGCGTGATGGAGCGGATATCTTCACGCCGCTCACCGAGCTGTCGGCGCGCTACTTTCCGCTGCCGACCGAGCAGTTCGCACATCCGAGCCCGCACCCGCCGGTGCTGGCGCTGTTGGCCATCCCGCTCACCTGCCTGCCGTTTCCCGTGGTCGCGACACTCTGGCTGGCGTTCAATCTCTTCCTGCTCCTCACCGTCGGGCGCTGGCTCGGGTTTTCGGTTTCCGGCAGTTTGGCGCTGGCGCTCTGGCCGCCCCTCCTGAGTGTGCTGTCGATTGGTCAGTTCGAACTGGCAGTGCTGGTGCTGGCCATGCTCGGATGGCGGGCAGCCGCCGCTGGCCGCGACTGGCACGCCGGACTCTGGTTGGGCGTCGCGGCGGCCATCAAGGTGTACCCGGTATTATTCGTTGTCCCCTACGCCGCGCGCCGGCGCTGGCGCGTTGCGCTTGCTGCCGCCGCGGTCATTCTCGTCGGCCAGGTGGGCAACCTGGTCGCAGCCGGAGGTTCGGGGTTCCTGCGATATTACGGCGACATTCTGCCTGCAGTGTCGCACTTCTATATGCACACGGTGCTCAACAGTTCTCCGTACGCGGCATTGCTGCGCCTGTTCGGAGGGCCCAGCGATGTGACGCCGCTCATCCATGCGCCGGCTGTCGTCGTACCCCTCGCGATGCTCGTGTCACTCTCGTCGTGCGTGGCTCTGGCGATGCTCGAGCCAGAGGCGGCGCCCGTGGCCGCGTTGGTGGGTCTACCGGCGGTGTGGAACTACTACGCGGTCCTCGCCCTACCGCAGATCGTTGCGCTGCTGCGGTTTGGCGGCGCCAGACTACGCGTCATCGTCGTCATCGCCGCAGCGTCCTTCACCGTACCGCTGGCGAGGTTCGTGTTCCAGATCTGGTCGGGCTTGCTGCCGTGGAGCGCCGCGGCAGCGCCCACCGCCGCGCTGCTGACAGCCGTGCAACCGGCAGGGTTCATTGGCCTGTTGCTACTTTCCCTCGAGATGCACGCCAGGGCGCGCCGGTCGAAGGAAAGCGGGACCCCGCCCGCGCCAGCACGCCCGGTGGCCGCGTGAGCGACTCGTGAAGCGCAGGCTGCGAATCGCGCAAGCATGCATTGCCGGGATTGCGCTCGGCTCGCTCGTCGCCGGCGTTCGGCCGTCGCAGTCCTATACGAAGGATCTGCAGGAGGAATATCTCACTGCCAAGGCGCTGCGCGATGGCCTTGACATCTTCACACCGGTGACCGAGCTCTCGGCGCGCTACTTTCCACACTCAACGGACAATTTTCCGCATCCCAGCCCGCATCCGCCGGTGCTGGCACTGATTGGGCTACCGCTGACACTGGTTCCCTTCCCGGCAATCGTTGGGTTCTGGCTACTCGTCAACCTAGCGCTATTGATCGCGGTGGGGCGTTGGTTGAGACTCTCCCTTCCGGCGACGCTGCCTCTGGCGGCGTGGCCGCCGTTGTGGTGTTTGCTGTACATTGGCCAGTTCGAGCTGCTGATCTTGGCGCTCGCGCTGCTGGGCTGGCGGGCGGCGGCGGCGCATCGAGACTGGCCGGCGGGGTGGTATCTCGGTTTGGCGGCGGCGATCAAGTTGTATCCCGTCTTGTTGCTCGTTCCATTTCTACTCCGTCGGCGTTGGCGCATTCTACTGGCCGCCGGTGTCGTGCTGGCATTGAGTCAGGTGGGGAATCTGCTCGCCGTCGGACCATCGGGTGTATACCGCTACTACAGCGAAGTGGTGCCGACGGTGTCGAGCATGTACCTGAGACTGGGGCTCAACGCCTCGCCGTATGGCGCGCTGTTGCGTCTGTTTGGCGGCGCAACCGAGGTGTCGCCGCTGATCTCCGCACCGTGGCTGGTCGTACCGGCGACCATCGCGCTCTCCCTGTTTGCTGTCATCAGCCTGGCGCGCCTCGATCCGGAAGCGGCGCCCCTCGCCCTGCTCGTTGGTCTTCCGAGCGTCTGGTACTACTACGTGGTCTTAGCGCTCCCGGAAATCACCCTGCTGCTGCGCTCTCAGACGCGGCGCACTGCCACTTTGCTGGCATGCGCGGCTGCTTCCTTCGTCCTGCCGCTCGTGAACCTCGTGGCACAATGGAGCGGTGGTCAGGCACCACCCATGGCAGTGCTGCTGGCCATTCAGCCGGCCGGGTTCGTCGGTCTGCTGATGCTCGCGCTGCTGCATACCGAGGACAGGCGTGCTTCAGCCGCAGCCGGTAGAGCGGACTGAATCTTGGCTAGGCAGCGCCGCTCCCAGCACCCTATCGCCCCAGATCAGCGGTGGGACCTGGCGGCTTGGAGTCGGCCCGGTCGTTGTCAATTGGGAGCCGTCAGATAGGAGCGTCTAAGTTGAAACGGGCGCCTCTTCTGCATCTCGAGCCACGAGCCATCGGAGAGGGGAACCGAAATGTGCTCGTAACGCTCCGCGCAACGAGGGTCGAGAACGAAATCAATGAGCGAGAAGTGCCATAGTGGCATCAGCTGCGGGACAGGCGTGAATGGCGAGTTACCGATTGCGCCGGAGGTCCAATAGACCACCAAGTCCGGCGCCCGTCCGAAGATGTAGTCGGTATCGTAACGCGCGTGGCCGGGTGCAGCTCCGGTGTAGATCGCTCCTTCTCGAGCCACCACAGGGTCTACAAGGCCGGCCATATCAACGATGCGCCGTTTGCTGAAATAGCCTATTGCGCCGATAACGTTGGTTGCGAGAAGTGTATCGGTTGGCGTGTTCTCGGCGATCCAAGTCCCCGCAGCGCTCCACATTTTAACCAGTTGAGGTCCTCTTCGAGCGATCCCGTCGCTTAGGGTGCTACACACGCTCGTCAGGAGAAAGGCAGCGGCGAGCCCCCCCCCCCCGGAAGCGTGGTGTCCACACCGGAGCCACATGCGGCTGAACCGATTCCCAAAGAAGCCCTATGAGCAAAATAGCGGCGGGTAGCGCGGGCATGAAGAACCTAAACATTGCGAAATGATCACCGCCGACGGATGCCACGTACACGCTCCACAGCGAAATCCAGCCAGCCAAAAACGCCGTCGGGCGCTTGGGCGCAATGCTGCGCTTTGACGCGACGCCATAGAGCAGTGACGCGACCAGAAGTAGCGGCGCATGGATAAGGAGACATCTTCCCAGATAGGATGCCCCGGCTCCGAAACGGTCCCACGTATTGGGAACAACCTTCGCGTAATACGTATTCGGAACGAATGATCCGAAGTAGGCAAACCGTAAGGAAAGCATGAGGCCAAGCACCGTCGCCACAACCCCGATTGGCGCAGCCACATAGCATAGCCAATGCACATCGAGCTGTCCGTATCCGATTGTGAAAAAGAAAGCGATCCAGATGGCAAGCAGTACCCCTTCAGGGCGCGTGGCCAGCGCAATCGTCAGCAGCACCGCTGTAGTGGGCGAGATGGCACGCCGCCGATCATCTGCCAGTCCAGAAACGAGGGTGGCAGTCACGACCAGCGTGAAGAACGGATGCTCCATGCCTGAGTAGCCCCAGTAGACGGTTGCCGGAAGACCCAACAGGCCCAAAGCGAGCAATGTGTTTAGCGAGCCATCTCCACTGGCGGCCTGGCGTTGGCCGAGACCATGCCGTATCAGGATGGAAACGCCGACCGCCGAGGCCGCACTCATTACCGCCGTGCGGCTAGTTACTCCGCGGTTGGAGCTCGCGGCGCTCCTAGCATCAGACTCATTCAGCGCCCGACTGAAGATCCGCAGCTCGTCCAAAGCGCCATTTAACGTTCCCGCACTTCCTGCCCCAACTGACGACATCATAAAAGTGAAACCGGCACTCGTGAATTTAGCATCCAGGATACCACTTCTAAGGATTACATAGTTCCTTCCAGCGTGAATTATCACATAATGAATCCATACCCCGCTTGGCATAACCGAGTCTCGACACTACGACATCTGATGATCCGCTATACATGCGCAGCCTTCCATGAAAGTGATTGAGATCGTTCCCCGTTCCACGTCTCCCACCACCGCATCAGCGTTCGTCGGCGCATCAGTCAGGTTTTCCCACCGTTAAATGGAATAATCTGAAGCCAGGCCAAACGCGCTCATCAAATCCGCGCACGAAGGAGCCACCCTAAAATTGCGCGCATTGCCGGAAACAGCCCTATGGAGTCGGACGCAAGCGGGTGGCGCGGCTGATGCGCCAGGCGGGCCTGCGGGCGCGT
>CAZTDK010000370.1:0-6599 GCA_964611965.1 uncultured Binatia bacterium (SeqCode)
AGCTGTGGACCGAGCTGTGCGCGATCGGCCTGCCGGGGCTCGCCGTGGCCGAGGCAATAACCGCGTCGCGCGACACTGGCGTCTCCGACATCAGCGTCATGTTCGTCGGCAGTGCGTACGGCATCGAGGCGACGGCGGTGCCGCGCACGCGTTTTCCCTTTCAACCGCTGGCCATTCGCGGCCTGCGCGGGCGCGGCGCGCGTGGCGTCCTGGAGTTCATCTGGCAGCTGCCGATGGCGCTGCTGCAGTCGTGGCGCGTCATCGGGCGTTTTCGTCCGGCGATCGTCCTTGGCCTCGGCGGCTACGGCTCGGTGCCCGTCGTATTGGTCGCCTGGCTGCGGCGCGTCCCGAGTGTGTTGATGGAACAGAACGCGCATCCCGGCATGGCGAACCGCATGCTCGCGCATCTTGCGCGGCGCGTCTGTACCACGTTCGCCGACAGTGCGCGTTTTTTTCCGGCCGGAAAGGCAGTGCAAACGGGTAACCCGGTACGTCAACTGACCGTTTCGAAAAAAGTTACGGCGGACCACTTTACCCTTTTCGTTTTTGGCGGTAGTCAAGGTGCACGAGCCATCAATCGGGCGGTGGTGGATGCGGCGATGGTGTTGAGGGCGCGACTCCCACGCATGCAGTTGATTCATCAAACGGGTCCGGCGGACCTGGAATGGGTGCAACGCCGATACGCTGAATCTGGCGTCGACGCGGAGGTGTGCGCGTTCGTGTACGCCATGGGTGAGGCGTACGCGCGCGCCGATCTGGTTGTCTGCCGCGCCGGCGCCTCAACGCTCGCCGAGCTTGCGGCGCTCGGCAAGCCGGCCATCCTGGTCCCGTATCCGTTTGCGGCGGATGATCACCAACGCGCCAACGCCGAGGTTCTCGTGCGCGCCGGCGCAGCGGAGATGATTCTCGACGCGCAGTTGACCGGGGCGTTCCTCGCGGCGCGTGTGCTCGCGCTCGCCGCAGACCGCGAACGGCTGCAGGCCATGGGGGCCGCGGCAGGGACGATGGCGGTACCCGATGCAGCGGCCCGTGTCGCCGCTGTGTGCCGCCAGGTTGTTGGGGAGGAGGGGTGAGATGAGTCCACTGTTCAAGAAGTCGCGCCACATCCACTTCGTCGGTATTGGCGGCGTGGGGATGAGTGGTATCGCCGAGGTGTTGCTCACCTTGGCGCACCGGGTAAGTGGATCGGACGTTGCCGAAAGCGAGGCGACGCGCCGCTTGCTTCGCTTGGGGGCGCAGGTGACCTACGGACATCGCGCTGATGCGGTCGATGACGAAACCGACGTCGTCGTCATCTCCTCGGCCGTGAAGTACTCCAACCCCGAGATTCAACGCGCTCGTGAGCTGAAGATCCCGGTCATCCCGCGCGCCGAGATGCTCGCCGAGCTCATGCGCATGAAGTGGGGCATCGCCGTGGCCGGCACCCATGGCAAGACGACGACGACTTCGTTTATTGCCGCCATCCTCGGCCGCGCCCGGCTCGACCCGACGGTGGTGATCGGCGGCCGCGTCCACGCATTGGGCAGCAACGCTCAGCTCGGCCGCGGCGACCTCATGGTGACCGAGGCCGACGAGAGTGATGGGACGTTCCTGCTCCTCTCACCGGCAATTGCCGTGGTCACCAATATCGACCCCGAGCACCTCGACTTCTACGGCGACATGGAACGGGTACGTTCCGCGTACCTCGAGTTCATGAACCGCGTGCCCTTCTTCGGCACCAGCGTGCTCTGTCTCGACGACGTGACGCTGCGCGGGCTCTTGCCGCAAGTGCGCAAGCGCGTGATCACCTACGGGACCACGCCGGAGGCAGACTTCGTGGCGCGCAACCTGACGGTATGCGGCATGGAAACCAGCTTCGAGGTGGAGCGCGGTGGCACCCTGCTGGGTGAGCTCACCGTGCGCTTGCCGGGCCGCCATCAGGCGCTCAACGCGCTCGCCGCCCTGGCTGTGGCGACCGAGCTCGACGTGCGCTTCGAGACCGTGCGCGCCGCGCTGGCGGAGTTTGGTGGCATCCACCGGCGCTTTGAGGTCTGTGGCGAGATCGGTGGGGTCATGGTGGTGAGCGACTATGGCCACCATCCGGCGGAAATTCGCGCGACGCTGGCGGCGGCGCGCGAGGGATTCGGCCGCCGCATCGTCGTGCTCTTCCAGCCGCACCGCTACACACGGACGCGCGACCTGTTCGGTGATTTTCTCGATGCTTTTGACAACGCCGACCAGCTGTTCGTGACGGACATCTATCCCGCGGGCGAAGACCCGATCGAAGGGGTGACCGGCGAGGTCTTGTACTACGCGCTGCGGCGGCGCGGGCACCTTGATGTGACGTATGTTCCGGAGACCCGCGGCCTGGTCAGCGCCGTGCAACCGGAGTTGCGTCCGGGCGACCTGGTGATGGTGTTGGGCGCGGGTTCGATTTACGAGGTGGGCGAGTTACTGGTGCGCTCGCTGTCCGGCAGTCAGTCGGCGTTTACCATGCAGTGATTCGAGAGGCGGGCGCAGCAGTGGGTGAGGTTGATCAACACGCATTGGAGGCGATCTTTGGGAAACGGGTTCGCTTCGCGGAGCCGTTGAGCCGGCATACATCGTTTCGCATCGGTGGGCCAGCGGATGTGTGGGTGGAGGTGGCCGATGCCGAGGAGATCCGCCGCGTGCAGGCAATTGCCGCCGCGGCGGATCTCCCGTTGTTCATTCTTGGCGGTGGAACCAACCTGCTCGTCAGCGACCGCGGCGTGCGGGGAGTTGTCCTGCACATGGGACGGCCTATGGCCGCACTCGATTGGCGCGCCAATGGTGCGGGCACGCATGTGCGTGCCGGCGCCGCGGTGCCGTTCAAACGCATGGTCAACGAGGCGATCGCTCGCACCCTGGCCGGCTTGGAGTTCGCCGAAGGCATCCCGGGCACCGTCGGTGGCGGCCTGTTGATGAACGCCGGCGCGTTCGGCGGTGAGATCTCCGACGTGATCGAGTGGGTTGAGGGTGTGGATGCACACGGTGCCGTTCAACGTCTGCCGCGCACGGCGTTGCGCTTCGGGTACCGCCAGTTCGATCTGCCGAAGGGATTCATCGTCACGCACGCGGAATTCTTGCTGCATCCAGGCGAGCCCGCGACGATCATTGCCAAGCGCACCACCGCGAAGCGTCGGCGCGAGGCGCACCAGCCGCTCGGCTACCCGAACGCCGGGTCGATCTTCAAGAACCCACCGGGCGAGTTTGCCGGCCGCCTCATCGAGGCCGCGGGTCTCAAGGGATACCGCCACGGTGGTGCCATGGTCGCTGAACAGCACGCCAACTTCATCGTCAACGTCGGCGACGCCACGGCCGCCGATGTGCGCGCCGTGATGGAGGAGACGGCGCGTCGGGTGTGGGAGATGCGGGCCATTCGTCTGCAACCGGAGATCAAACTCGTCGGCGATTGGAGCACCGCGTGATCAACCGCCGAAATGGGGGCCGCAAGCAGGAATGGTGGCCGCCGCGGCCGCGTCGCCTGTGGCCGCGGCATGGGGCGTCGGGGCATGCGCGGTCGCGGCGCTCCGGGATGCGCGAGGCGCTGCAACGGCTGCTCGGCTCCGCCTGGGTCCGCCGCCTGCGCTTTGGCACGCTGGCGGCAGTGTGTGGCGTGAGCCTGGCTGTCGGCTTGTGGTACGGCGTGCCGCGCGGGGTACGGACGATCAAGTCGCATCGCTACTTCGCCCTGATGTCGATCGAGGTCGAGGGGAACCGGCGGCTCGACCGCCGTGAAGTGCTGCAATGGGCCGGGGTGTCGGAGGGCCGCAGCGTATGGGATGCCACGCCCAGCGTGCTGCGCATGCGCTTGTTGAGCCATCCGTGGATTCACCAGGTGCAGGTGCAGCGCGAGTTTCCGAACCGACTGACGATCAGCGTGCAGGAACGGCGGCCCGTGGCCATCGTGCTCGCCGACGGGCAACGCTACGTCGATCGCTACGGCCGTGTGCTCGGCCCGCTGCGTGACGACGACAGCCGCGACTTTCCGATCATCAGCGGCCTCGACGGTGCGGAGGTCACGGATTTCACCGGTATCGGGTTGCACCGCGCGCTCCAGCTGGTGCGCTGGTGCGAGCGGTTGAACTCGCTGGATACAGTGTCGGAGATCCACGTGGATCCCCGACGTGGCGTGACGGTCTTTCCCCGCCGCACGGCAGTGGCGGTGATGTTGGGATGGGGGAGTTGGCGGGAGAAGCTCCAGCGCTCAGCGCGCGTCTTTGCCGCGTGGGAAGGACAAGCGGATCGGTTGGCCGCGGTGGATCTGTCCTTCCGTGATCTGGTCGTCGTCAAGCTGCGCGAGGAGCATCGTCCGACTGCCGTGCGCTCTCCCAAACGTGGAACCCGGGTGTAGTCGTGAATCGTGTTCGTGAATCGTGCTCGGTGGAGCCAAAGACGAGAATCGGTGCGGTGGTGTGGGGCCCGAGCACGATTCAGGAACACGAACACATGGAGGAGCGGAGGAGATCGTGAGTCGTGCTCGTGAGTCGTGCTCGGAAATGCGGATGGGTGGTGGTGTGAGGCCCGAGCAGGATTCACGAGCACGCGCACGATAGGGAGCGTTATGGCGAGGAAGTCCGAGCTGCTGGTAGGCCTCGACATCGGTACCGCCAAGGTGGCGGCCGTCGTGGGTGATCTCAACGACGGCACGCTTTCCGTGATCGGCCTTGGGTGCGTGCCTGCGGACGGCCTGCGCAAGGGTGTCGTCGTCAACATCGACGCCACTGTCCAGGCGATCGAGCAGGCGATCAAGGAGGCGGAGGTCACCGCCGGGTGCGAGATCCACAGCGTTTTCGCCAACGTTAGCGGCGGCCACATCCGTGGCTTCAACAGTCATGGCGTCGTGGCCGTAAAGAACCGTGAAGTGGATCAGTCCGATATCGAACGCGTGCTCGACGCCGCGCGCGCCGTCGCGTTGCCGTCCGATCGGGACATCCTTCATGTGCTCCCGCAGGACTTTGTGCTCGATGGCCAGGATGGCATCCGCTCACCGTTGGGCATGCATGGGGTGCGTCTCGAAGCGCGTGTCCATTTGGTCACGACGGCGATGCCCTCGGCGCAAAACGTCATCAAGTGCTGCGAACGGACGGGCCTGCACGTTGCCGACCTGGTGCTTGAGCCTTTGGCGGCCGCCGAAGCCGTACTGACCCCCGAGGAAAAGGAGTTGGGCGTGGCGCTGGTCGACCTTGGTGCCGGGACTACTGATGTGTTGGTGTTCCACCAAGGCGCGCTCATGCATACCGCCGTCTTGCCGTTGGGCGGGAATCACGTGACCAGTGACATTGCCGCCGGCCTGCAGACGCCGTTCCGCGATGCCGAGCTGCTGAAGATTCGCAGCGGGTGCGCACTGGCGCGGGCGGTGGACCGCGAGCAGACGGTGGAGGTTCCCAGTGTCGGCGGCCGCCCGCCGCGCCTGCTGTCACGCCACAAGCTGAGTCAAATCATCGAAGCGCGTGCGGAAGAGATTCTGTCGTTGACGCGCAACCAGATTGTGCAGTGCGGGTTCGATGAGGGCTTGGGCTCCGGCGTGGTCCTCACCGGTGGGACGGCGTTGCTCGAAGGCATTGTGCAGCTGGCGGAGCAGGTATTTCAGACGCCCGCACGTATCGGCATTCCTCTCTGCATCGCCGGCAACGGCAATGGTAATGGTGGCCTGGAATCCGTGAGCAGCCCGGCTTTCGCGACCGCGGTGGGTCTGGTGCACTACGGCGCACGGCCGCGCGATCACATTCCGATGCGGCACGATGATACGCGACGTATGGGCAAGTTCCGCCAGCGGCTCAAAGGGTGGATGGCCACGTTTTTCTGAGGTGGTGAATCGTGCTCGGGCCGTGCTCGTGGAAGTAGAAAAGCTCGTGGTCATGGGCAGAAGCAGCGAAGGAAGAAAAACATCGTCTCTGTGAAAAAAAAGTTGCAAGCCGAGAGTCAAAAGTTCTATGGATAGATCGCACGCACATCGACCCGGGAACCGGACCTTTCGACTGTCGACTGTCAGCTGTGGAGCGAGGCGATGCCTCGCGGGAGGAGGGGTTGTATGATTGAGCTGGTTGGGAAGACGGAGGTGTTGGGGGCGCGCATCAAAGTCGTCGGCGTCGGCGGTGGCGGCGGCAATGCGGTCAATACCATGATCGCCATGGGCCTCCCCGGGGTGGAGTTCTTCACGGCGAATACGGATATGCAGGCGCTCGGCGCGAGTCTGGCGACGACCAAGATTCAGCTGGGCGCGGAGCTCACCAAGGGACTCGGCGCGGGCGCCAATCCTGAAGTCGGCCGCCAAGCGGCACTCGAGGACAGCGAGCTGCTCCGCGATCATCTGGCCGGCGCGGACATGGTGTTCATCACCGCAGGGATGGGTGGTGGTACCGGTACGGGTGGCGCGCCCGTGGTCGCCCGCATCGCCAAGGAGCTCGGCGCACTGACGGTCGCCGTGGTGACCAAGCCGTTCCAGTTCGAAGGCAAGAAGCGCATGCGCCAGGCGGACGACGGCATGCGCGATCTCAAAGAAGCGGTCGATACGCTGATCGCCATTCCCAACCAACGCCTGCTGGCGGTCGCCGGCCGGAACACCTCGCTGCTGGAGACCTTCAAGCGGGCCGATG
>CAZTDK010000371.1:0-6599 GCA_964611965.1 uncultured Binatia bacterium (SeqCode)
CTGCAAGGGGTAATGGTGCCCAACTACCCGAAGCGCTATGACCGCCTCATCTGTCTGGCCGTGGCGCAGTTGCTGTGGGATCGGGGTGAGACCGACGGCTACGCCAATCACGTCACCACCGACCCGTTGCCCAATACACCGACACATGAAGTGCTGCTCCTCGGTGCGGTGGGCGACCACCAAGTCACCGAGTATAGCCTTCGAGTCGAAGCCGCCACCATGGGCGCTGCGGCGCATGTCCCGATCGCGATGCCCGGCCGTGTCGCCGAGCTCGATCCGGCGTTCCTCATCACGCCGATCGACCACTACCCGTACAGCGGCTCTGCGTACTTCTTGTGGGACACCGGCTCACCCTCCTCGCCGGTCGTCAACGTGCCGTCGCGCGATGGGCACGACCCGCACGATGACACGCCCAAGATTCCCGCGGTGCAGGAGCTGAAAGACCAGTTCTGGCACCCCGACGGCGCCCTGGAGGATGTCTGCGCCGGCCAGCCCTGCACCGCCCCGATCCCGTAGGAGAACCGATATCCGTGACCATCGCTCCGCTGAATCTTGCGTTGCGACCGGATTGAAGAAACACTTGGCGGGCGCCAGCCGCCGCGCGCGCCGTCCATCTACTTCATGGGCCGGACCGTGAAGGTCCCCTTGCATCCGTTGCGGACATCGGGGCCGCAGTCGCGGGCGTGCAGATCGTTGTCGAGGCACACCCGGACCTCCTGGAGGAATTTGCCGGAGCACAGAACTGCCATCTTGCTCGCGTCGAGATCAGGGTTCGCCCCATGGAAGGCCTGCTCGATGTCGGGAACGCTCGCGTGAAGGACGGTCTTGAGATCGGTATACGTCCCGGGGATCTTGACCCCGGCATATGCCGTGCGCGCGGTGTTGAAGTACGCCTCTGGTGTCAGCCCGCTGCAGGTCCCATGTTTTGACCACTCGTGCCGTACGAGCTGCGGGCTGGGCATGATATCGACGATGCCGTCGACCACCGCGTCGCCGACCGGCGTGGTGGAACAGGACTGCGGGTACCCATGCTGGTACTGTGGCCACAGGCCGTGGAGAACGAACCCATAGTGGCGCGATGTTCCACACTGCGGATCACTCGCCCCGGTTGACCCGCCGGCGCAATACTGCGGCGACCACGCCAGGCTCATGACGTAGTAATCGAACACGCCGGGGGTGGGGGGCGGCGGCTTGTGCTTCTTGTGCTTCGCGTATGCGGGTACCGCGAGTAACGCAACGACCGCCACGACGCACACCGGCACGTGCCGCTTCAACATCGTGATCATGCAGCCTCCTCGAGCAAAACTACATTGGCAAGCGCGGTCTTATCTCAGTGGATGCCCTGTGTTGTCAACATGGAACCGGTGACGGTTGTGTGACCGTGCGGACGGGTTGCGGAGGCGAAAGCGAGAGTCCAAGGTGCAAAGGGGCGAGGGCGATTCCCAAGCACAGAAACCAGCTATGGGTCGGCGTCCCCCTCGCGGTTCACGAATGGAGTGAACTGCCGCGACGCTGTGGTACGATGAGCACATGAATCCTGTGCGGCTGATCGTCTGCTCGGATTATCTCTCACCGTGGTGTTACAACGCGGCCGTGCGCCTGCGTCGCATCGAGGAGGAGTTCGGCGACCGTGTCGACCTGATCACTGCGTGCGATGTGTGTTTCTGTTCGGCCCACGCCACCTTCTCGATCTACGAGACCAAGATCGCCATCGTCGGCGACGCCGGCGACTGAACGACTATAGATGGGCCGGCAGGCACGGCCTTCACCCCAGGGCCCCACCGCAGCTCGAGCCGGCGCCTGCGGTACAGCCGAAGCAGTGCCCGCCGGTGGTGATCGGGTGCCCGGCAAGGCCGTCGAGCGAGTTCGTTTCCCAGACCGTGCGAAACTCAATGCCTCGTCCGGCACCGAACGGCAGATCGAGCATTTGGTTGAAATCGCAATCGTAGAGATGGCCGTCGAAGCCGACGCTCACCAGCGAGCGGCACATGAGCGCGGCTACCGTCGCGGGATTGAAATGGTTCACGAGGAGGCTCATGTAGGCCGCGTACCGTCCCTGGCGCGCGAGGGACGCCGCGAAGCGGTTGATCGGCATGTTGGTCAGGGTGAGGAGACGGTGGAACTCGATGCCGTACCGGTCGCGCAGCTCGTCACGGTAGCGCGCCTCGAGGACCTCCTGTGGCGGCGGCAGGAAGGCGCCCACCGGGTTGTAGACCAGATCGAGTCGCAGCTCGGTCCCATAACCGAGGTGGTTCAAGCGCCGGAGCGCCGCGATACTCGTGGCGAACACGCCATGGCCGCGCTGCGCATCCACGTTCTCTGGGCCGTAGCAGGGCAGGCTCGCCACCACTTCCACACGATGGGCGGCGAGAAAGTCGGCGAGATCCTCCATTCCTGGCTCGAGCAGGATGGTGAGATTGCAGCGATCGATCACCCGCCGTCCCAGCCCGCACGCCTCGCTCACCAGCCAGCGGAAGTGCGGGCACAGCTCGGGCGCCCCACCGGTCACGTCGACGACCTCGATCGAGGGTGTGGCGGCGAGGATCTCGATGACGCGGCCGGCGACCGCTGCGCCCATCACCTCCGTGCGCTTCGGCCCCGCCTCGACGTGGCAGTGGTGGCAGGCTTGGTTGCAGCGCTTGCCGACGTTTACCTGGAGCGTCGTGGTCGGGCCCCGCACCAGGGGGCCCACTGCGTGTGCGGCTAGCGCATTTTCGAAGGGTGCAGCCACGTCAATCCGCTTGCGGTCCTGCGGGGGATACACCGGAACGTTCTTGTCGCTCACGATGTCGCAGACGATAACATACGCGCTGCACCGGAACAGCCGGGAGATTTCGGCACAGCACGAGCAGTCCGCGGGGTGCACGTGAAGTGCAGACCTCGATGGTGACACTTCATGGCGGACATCACCACGCGCTGATAGCGACGCACCGATCAGCCAGCGCGCGGTCGCCGGTGTACCAGTTCGTCGTGCTGCCCCACGTCCGGGTGGCTGCGATGCGCAGGCCGGTCCCCCGACCGATATGCGGCGCGCCAGGAGGGGCGCCCCTTTGGCCGACTGCGTTGACGCCGTTGGCCGTCCCGTCTACCGTCGGCTGCATGCCGCAGAAGCGTGACGCGAGCCTGATTCCGCTCTCCCACGATCACCATCATGGGCTCGTGCGAGTGTTTGAGATCCGCCAGGCATTGCGCTCGGGTGAGGGACTCGAGCGGCAAGCGCTCCTGACGTCCGAGTTTTACCAGCGTGAGCTCAGGCCACATTTCCGCGCCGAGGAGGAAGTGCTCATCCCCCTGCTACGTGAAACGGGCGCGCTCGACGAAGCGGCGCTGGAGTGCCTGCTCGATGAACACCGTACGTTGGAGCGACTCGCGGGCGATCTGGCGGCCAATATCGCGCCGTTGCTGCGCTTCGCCGATCTGCTCGAGCGGCACATCCGGACTGAGGAGCGCGACGTCTTTCCGGCGTACCAAACCCATATCCCGGCTGGACGTCGCAGCGTTGTGGAGGCTGAGGTACGGCGCATCCTGAACCGGCCGGAGGATCAGGCCAAGGTCTGTGGCATCGGATAGTTCACGAGCGCGCCATGATGAGTCGGGCAGCGCGCGGTACTGACGCGGTGCGCGCACCCTCAGGGGATCCCCCCGCGGCACGGGGTGGGGAATTGAGGCGAATGACGATGGCGCACAGACCATGTCCGCGGTCGCCGCGGATCCGCCGTGGCGACCGCCAACGGCGGCGCGCTCACACGGTTTTGCGGAGGAAGGCCACCATGCGGTCGATGGCCGGGCGCGCTGCCGGCAGGAACTCCATCTGTGCATAGCCATGCGGCATCCCCGCGTCGACGCAGCACTCGTGCGGGACACCAGCCGCCGCGAGCGCCTGCACCAGCGCCGCGGCCTGCGGGGCCAGCGGGTCGGCGCTACCGACCACGACGTGGCTCGGCGGCAGCTGCGCCGCGGCCGTGAGCGGGGAGACGCGCGGGTCGGCCAGCAGCGCATCGCTGCGCGTTCCCCCGAGGTAGGCGCCCACCATCATCTCGACCATCTCGCGGCCGATCTCGGCGGCCTGCGGGTTGCCCGCCGCCGCGAGCGCGACATCGCCGAACATCCCGAAGTCGAAGACGCCGTAGATGAGCAACGCCGCCTTCGGGCAAGCGGGATCGCCAGCGAGCGCGGCCGATACAGCAGCCGCGAGATTTCCGCCGGCGCTATCGCCACCGATGGCGAGCCGCGCGGGGTCGCCGCCGAAGCGCGCGGCCGTGCGCTGGGCCCAGCGCACGGCTGCCAGGCAATCTTCGAAAGGTGTCGGGAAGGGATGCTCGGGGGCGAGACGGTAGTCGACGTTGAAGACCAGGTACCCGGCCTCGGCGAAGCGGTAGCCGAGCTTGCGGTGCGTCTTCGGGCTGCCGCACACCCAGCCGCCGCCGTGCAGGTACACCAGCACCGGGTGCGGGCCGGCGCCGCGCGGCACCACCACGTCGGCGCTCACGCCCTCGCGCACGGGGACGGCTTCATGGAAGGCGCCGACCTCGGGCAGGTCCGCGTTCATGAGCGGCGCAAAGCCGTCGAGCATGCTGCGCATCTCGAGCGCAGACTTCGGCGCGTACTGGAGCATCATCTGCGTCAGGACGTCGGCGGACGGGGTGGTGGGCTCGCTCATCGTTTCTCCTTCGGTTCCGCATGGACCTTGTCGAGATGGTCGCGCGGCACTCCGTATATCGGGATTTGCGCAGCAATGGAACGGACAGCCGGGGTCTGTAGTCGGGCGTGGGCCGTTAAGGAGCCGCGCGACTGTTACGGCGTGGCTGTCAGAGCATGAGGCGCAGCTCCCTGATGGCACCCCTAGGTGTTTACCGCAAAGGGAAGCGGATTCGCTGTTACCACGCGGCGTGCGGGCGGCTTGTGAGAAGGCCGGGCTTGTGGGTAGTATCCCGCACGATTTCAGGCGCAGCGCGGGACGCAACATGGCGAGGGACGGCATCCCGGAGGTAGTCGCGATGCAGATGGCGGGCCACAAGACACGGTCGGTCTTCGACCGCTCCCGACGTGAGGGACGCCGACCGGAGGCAGCAGAACGCTTTGAAGACGCGAGCAGCTACAGCTTTTGGCTACGGCCGGTTCCTCCAACAGTGAGCAACCATCCGTAACTGATTGATCTCTCCCTGTGCCGGGGTGGTGGAACTGGCAGACACACAGGACTTAAAATCAAAACGCCCACCCCCTCTCAGATCATGCCACGTCGCCTCATGTAGATAACTCACGGATTTCTGTTCATAAGGTCAGCCCAGGTCAGCTCACCTCGGGTGAGCGCGGTAGCACAATGGTAGCAACCCTAGGCGGCGGGACGGAGGACAAGTCGATGCGCGGGCACGGACATAGAGGCGGCCATGGCGGTGGGCTCTTTGCGGTCGTCTTCGCACTCTCTGGGATGTGGGTGATCCTCGCGATGGTTGCCGCGGTCGCTCAGCTGTTCCAGCTCGGGACGCCGAAGAAGAAACACACCTTCTCCGTCTGCGACATCACGGACGAAGAGTTTGCGGAGTGGCAAAGGCTCGTGCGCCGGAACAATGGAGACGCGACTGCGTACCTGCGATCGCGCGGCTACCCGGCGTGACCGGTGTCGCCGAAAAAACGGATAAGCGCGGGCCGAAGCGAAACGATGAAGCGTGCAACGTGGGGAAAACCGATCAGCGCCGCCGAGGTGGCAAGGCGCGCCGGCGGCCGAGCTCGCTACAACAGGGAGCGGCAGGATGGGGCCATACTTCGGCGGCTAGAAATCGTCGAGTTCTCCCTTCGCCGGCAGCTCTCGCTTTACGAACGCGGAGCTCAAGCCGAGCTAGCGCGCGTGTTACGCGTGAGCAGATCGACCATATCGAGGGACGTGGCCAAGATCATGGCCGAGGCGCGCGCCAGACGTGCTTGCCCGTCGTGCGGGACGTCGATAGCTGGGCTGTTGCCGGACGAAGAGGCGGCGTGGAGAGCGCTGTAAGCAATCTGCATTGACAGCGCGAACGCTTGTGACGCTCGGCACTTGCGCCTGCCATGCGCGCGCGCGCTATTCGTTGGAGATCCGCACGCGTGTGTTTTCTTCGATCGCGAGCAGCAGGCGTATCAGTTCAGGCGCGATCATCGACAGCAGCCACGTAAACCATCCGGTTAGGGCGGATATCAGCGCAGCTGCGATCGCGGCCCCTGTCCTTCCCGCCGCGAACTCAACGCCGGCGGTCACAAAGCCGGTCAGGACGATGAGCCCCACGACAATCACGGCGAGGGTGCTCAGAAGATCGGCCGCTTGGCGGAGCGCCGGAAATCGTGCCTCTGTCATAGTTCCCCCCCTTCGGCATCCTTTGCGGTTTTGCACTCATATCGGTCGGTCTCGAGCCGTGTCAACTCAACGCCCGCCGTACGGTCCTTCCGACGATCCCACGGGCGCCCGGTACGACAAGACGACTCTTCCTGAAACGCTCAGAAGAACCCAGATGACCCTTTGTGGTGCAAGGAGCCACATTGATACCAAAGCCACCCTTGTTGTACAGAGAGCCAACTTGTTGTACGCGTCGCCAAGATGAGGTGATGTATGAGCGTCCCCCCCTATCTGG
>CAZTDK010000372.1:0-6596 GCA_964611965.1 uncultured Binatia bacterium (SeqCode)
ATGGCGGCTCGGCACTGGTCAAGGAAACCGATTCCAGCAGTGCGTCTTCGATCATCTTCCGCCAGGCGCCCTTCATCCAGCGATCGAAGGGCAAGGTAAAACCCGTCTTCGCGCGATGCGTACAGACCTGAGGCAACGGCGCCGGCAGGGCATCGAGCAACAGACTCTTGGGCGGGTTCTGCAAGATCACGCCAGGCGCGGTACGGAACAACAGCTCCGCGACGGCATGATCGATGAGCGGCACACGGATTTCGAGCCCGTGCGCCATGGCAAAGACGTCACTGTCACGCAGCAGCTGGTTGCGCATGTACCGGCTCAGCTCGCGGAACATGAGGCCGTGCAGCGACGACCACGCGCCAGCATCCGTCCGCGCGGCGCCGCCGTCCATCTTCGGCCGCTGCGCAGACGCCCCGTCGGCAACCGCCTGACGCATGTCTGCGCTCAGCACGGCGTGCGCCTCGGATGGCATGAGGACGCCACGGGCCGCGGCGTACAGGCGCTCAGCGACCGCCGCAGCCCCCCCGAGTGCCTCAAGCTTCTTCCAGCGGCCTTGGCAGCGTCGCGCCACATGGCCTGCCGCTCCCAGCACACCAGCCGGAACCAGCGAGAGCAACGGTTCTGTGCGCCCGATGCGCCGGAACAACGGATAGCCGGCAAACAGCTCGTCGCCACCGAGGCCGCTCAGTGCCACCCCCAACCCACCGCGACGCGCGATGGCAGAGATCAGATAGGTGTTGAGCCCATCCACTGTCGGCTGATCCATCGCCGTGAAGAAGCCGTCGAGCTGCCGTGCCGCCATTGCATCGGACACCGGCACATCGACATGCGTGGTCTCGAAATGCTCGGCGATCATTCGGGCAAACGGCGCCTCGTCGGACTCCGCCTGCGGAAAACTGATCGAGAAGGTGCGCAAGTCGTTCTGACCGGCGGCGCGCATCAAGCTCACGATCGAGGACGAGTCGATACCGCCACTCAGAAAGGCACCGACCGGAACATCCGCGATGCAACGCAGTGCCACGGCCTCCCGCAACACCGGCCGGAGATGCTCCACCGCCTCGGCGCGGCGCGTGAAGACCGGAGCCTCCGTGGGCAAGTGCCAATACACCGCTTGTGTTTCGTGCCGCGGTGTCCATTTCATCCAGCTGGCAGGCGGCAGGCACTCGACTCCTGCCGCGATCGTGGAGGGCTCGGGAACACTGCCCCACAAGAGATAGTTCCAGAGCGCCGCGGCCGCGACTTCCGACGGCCCGCCCGGCAGTGCTTGCAGGGCTTTGACCTCTGAGGCGAACGCGATTCCGCCAGGGAAGCGCCACACGTACAGCGGCTTGACGCCCATGCGGTCGCGGGCCACGAAAACGCTCTGCTCCCTGCGGTCGTAGATCGCGAAGGCGAACATGCCGCGGAAATCGTCGAGGCACGACGGGCCCTGGTGAGCAAATGCCGCGAGCAGCACCTCGGTGTCGCTATTGGTGAAACAATTCACGCCGCGCTGCGCCAGAGCGTGGCGGATCGCCTTGTAGTTGTAGATCTCGCCGTTGAACACAACCACGTAACGGCCATCCCTGCTGATCATCGGCTGCCGGCCTGCCGCCGAGCGGTCGATGACCGACAGCCGCCGATGGCCCAGCAGCACCTCCGGCTCCGCATAGATGCCGCGGTCGTCGGGACCGCGCGCCGCCATGGTGTCGAGCGCATCCCCGAACTTTTCAGTATCGAAGATGCGCCGACCAAGGTATCCGAGAATGCCGCACATTGAACGATTACCGGATCATGGATTACGAGAACGATAAGCGCCGGGCCATCGCTGGTTTGCGTGCGGCGGCCGGTCGAGCAACTCCTCGGCCACCGGGCTGCAGACTACACGGGGCGGGCTGGCGAAATACCGGACACCGCCTTCGCATATCCGTTCTCGCACAGGGTGTCGGCACGCTCACCGCGACAGTCGCTGTTGCCGGCCATGACGAGAATGCTCAATTGCGCTTTATCGCGGGAGGTCCAAATGGAAAGCCGTGCCATGCGGAGCGCAAGGCGTAAACTCGATGCCGCCGCCATGGGCCAACATGATTTGCTTGGCAACGGCCAAACCCAGCCCCGTCCCATCGGCCTTCGTGGTTTCAAACAAACGAAACGCTTCGATGGTTTGCGGAAAACCGGGACCGGTGTCCGCGATAGAGATTCGTACGGTCTGCTCAGTCGGCACGGCGACTAGAATGTTCACGCAACCCGGTCCCTGGTCGATTGCCTCGATGGCGTTCTTGAGCAGGTTGTCCAACACGCGCCGCAGTTGTTTCTCGTCCGCCTGAACGATGCCGCCGTGGTCCGGATCGAAGTCGATTTCAATGGTGCGCGCCGCCGCCACTGGCTGCCAGAAAGACACCGCTTCCTGCAGAAACCGCGGCAGCAGCACGTCGGCCAGCTCGAGGCGCTGGGCACACGCGAAGATCATGAATCCCTTCACGAGAGTGTCGAGGCGGCCCACGGTCGAAATGATCTGTTCGGCAGGTTCGCGCATCGCCTGGGTCGAGGGAACATCGCTACGCTGGGCGCGACCCAAGATGAGCTGGGCTTGCATCAAGAGGCCGGCGAGTGGGTTGCCAACATCGTGCACGATCTTGGCCGTGACCGCACCAATGTACGCCAGCCGTTCCCGCTGTTGCACCAGTTTGTGCAGCTCGATGAGCTCCGCCTGCGCGCGGCGCCGCCCGCTGATGTCGCGGATGATCGCGCTGTAGATCACATGCCGACCGACCCGCGCCTCCGAGATCGACAACTCGATCGGAAAGACCTCTCCGTTCTTGCGACGTGCTTCGACTTGGCGAATACGCCCGATCGCTTTGGGGTCGCGGGTCGTCCGGTAGTTCTCGAGGTGTTGGTCGTGCTGCGCGGCGTATGGCGCCGGCATGAGCAGCGTAACGTTCTCGCCGACCACCTCGGCTGCGGCGTAGCCGAAGAGCTCTTCCGAGTCTTGATTGAAGAGCGTCACCGTGCCGCCCGAGTCGATGCCAATGATCGCGTCGCGCGTCGACGCGAGTACCGCCTGCCAGCGCGTGTACCAACGGACTTCGCTCAATTCGAGGCTACACAGGGCATCCGGGACAGAAGTCGGAGGGCATTTTGCTGGCATAGGGGTTCCGTCTATCGCTTGTTGCGCGATGTGTGTTTGGACCCGTGTGGGGTCCAGTGGAAGCGGCGCGCTGAAGAGTCCACTCTTTGCGCGTGCTCGTTGGAGGGCTCATTGCACACGGCTACAACCGCGAGGTGAAGCGGCTGAGTAAGGCGTGGGCGTCCCCAGAATCAGTTCTTTGGCAACACCGCCACCGTCGCAGTGACCGTCGGGTCGAATGGATCGAGTTGCCGTGCCCGTGCGAGCGCCGCGATCGCTTGCGATCGGCTGATGCCTGAGACTCCCGCCACGCCGAGGATACCGAGTTGCAGGTGTGGGCCCGACGCTTGCGGCAGCGCGCGGGCAGCGCTGACGTAGCGCCCCGCCGCACGCGCCAGCAGCGCCGTCGCTTCACGTTCGTCTTCCGTCCGGCTCATGTGGGACAAGGCCTGACGTTGCAGCTCAAATCCGGTCACGTACTGGAGAAACGGGTTTTCGGGTGCCGACGTCGCCAGCACTTCGAGCCGATGGAGCTGCTCATCCGGCGGCATCTGCGGTGCATCCGCGGAAACCAGGCTGCGCAGACTGGAATCCGGATATTCGCTGCGCAAGGCAGCCTCGACGCGTGCCGGCCGCCAATCCAAGGCGACGATCACCAGCAGCGCAGCCATCGCAGCACCCGCGGCCAGCACGCGAACCGCCGGCCGTCTCGGCGCGGACACGACGTGGGATGCGCCGCTGAGGCGAATGACGATACCGGTCAAGACCGCAAACACGAGGGCATTCGCCGGAATGTGCAGGTTGAAGTCGACGACGGAGTGCAGCAGCAGTGTAAACACCCCAACGACACAACCCCAGAGCAGGCAAGGCGGCTCAACCGCCGCCACACACGCGGCGGCGGCGCGCCGATAGAGGGCAACGATGAGAACGCCTGCCAGTGCCAGCGCCGGCAGCCCCATTTCCGCCGCCACTTCGAGGTAGTCGTCGTGGACATGCGTAAAGCGCTGGTCGCCGAAGTCCCGATAGAGCGGAAAGGTAAACTCGAAGTTCCCTGGTCCAACGCCAAACAACGGAAAATCCGCGATCATCGCCAGCGTCCCGCGCAACGGCTTCGAACGCTCGACGGCCGCCGACGTCACCTCCGGGGGGCCCAAGCGATGCGCCAGCTCGGGCAAATCAATGCTCACCAGAAATACGCCCAGGCCCAGCAACAACGCGGTGGGACCCATCCATACGCTCCGTACCGTTGCAACGCTGTCGGGATGCAGCGGTTGAGCTCGCGTGCGGCGCCGCCGCAGCAGCAGGGGCCCAAACAGGCAGCCAACGATTAGTGGACTCAGAAAGCCGCCGCGCGACAGCGAGCGATAGAGAGCCATGAACAGCCAGGAAGTCACACAGACCCACAGCGCCACCGACAACCCACCCTTGCCCGTCAGCATCTCCGCGAGCCCGCGCCGCCGTTGGGCAAGGCTGAGCGTGTCCCGTTCCGCGATGTACCGGCGTACCAGCTCGACGATTCGCAGCACCGCCATCCCCCCGGCCACAGGCATCAGCATGGCCAGCAATCCCGCGAAGTGATCGCGGTTGATGTAGGTTCCAGCGGGCAGCCATGTGTCCGGCGACTTGCGAAACCAGTAGATGTTCGGGCTCGCGAAACTCTCCTGCAGAAAGAAGTACGACGCTTCGAGCACCGCCACGGTGATCAACACCTGCAGCAGCCGTCGAATCGTGCGCGCGCTGTCCGCCCACGGATAGTACGCCACGATGAGCAGGGCCGCGCCGTACGCCAGCATCCGCAGCAAGTCGGTCCGCGCAAGAAACGGTGACAATGCCATCGGTCGCCATGTCGCCGGCACGAGACCGCGCGCCACATCGCCGCGCACGCTCGCGTAGCCGGCGGTTTCCGGCCAGCCGGGGAGCGCCTTCGCCAGGAGGGCATATGTCGCGGGGGTAATCGTCCGCAGCACTGGCGGCGGCAAGGGGACGATACTGAGCAGGACCCAGGCAGCGAGCGCCAAGGCCGCAATCCACGCGGCGGGCTGGCGTCTGTCGCCCGCAATCGCGCGGCGCTCGGAGGGTTCCTGCCTCAGCGGGCGAGCGGCCGTCGTCGAGCAGTCGCCGCACATGGCATCCGCCAGAGTGCGTACGCACCAAAGGACGGCGCAGCCGCCGAGGAGCAATTCGAGAGTGGAGCAAGCCCAGGCGTGAACGGCCCCGAACGCCAACGGCGCAAAGACCAGCGCCGTGCCGAGACCCGCGAAGACCAGCCGATCACAGGCCCGCTGCACACCTTGTCCGTTGGGGTTATGCATTTCTGGGCGAGACATCTTTTCTCGCTTTGGGTTGGTGGCGCGGAAGCTCTGTCACGGCCAGGCTACCGCCATCCGGGTGAGTTTGGCTGCCCGCCGTGTGGGTACGTGGTGTGTGGAGGTGCGCCACCGCGACCGTTGTCGCCGATGGCAGGGCAGATGCTCAGCAGAACCGCCCGTTTGATGAGTATGCTATCGGCACTGACTGATCCGAGCCATACGTTACTCTACCTGAATTCCATCCGAGAACGCCGTCGGCGAATCGCTCGCCGTCGACAAATGCAGGAGAAACTTCATGGCGCGCAGGCCGTACGCGGCAACTTGAATCGGCAGCCTGGGAAAGGCGTTGAACGGGACGTTCATCATGATCGATGCCTGAACAGGATTCGCCCAGCGCTCGCGGAGCGCTGCCGCCAGGTCGCGCAGCGATGTCGCCGACAATCGCGGTGGCACGAGCTTGACCGCGCCAGGATTGCTCCATACGCCGATGATGCTGGGCACAAGCCAGCGGGGCAAATGCGCGGCCGCTGACGCCACCGGAGTACCGGCAACCTCCGCTCCGAGCAGGTGGTGCGCCAGACCGATCGCAGCGATGATCCAGCTCGCATGGCGCGGGTTGTCACCGAGCAGCAGCGGCCACGAAAAATTGGGCGGACGGGTCTCCACCGCCGCGGCGATGTCGCACAACCACAGAGGACGGGAAACGGCATGCTTCAGCGCGTGGATGCAGAGAAGGCGCAAGTGGTCCTCCGCGCTCGGGATGCGGACCTCGATCTCGCCGAGAGAAACGAGCTGGGAGCGGGCGATGAGTCCCTCCACGTCCGTGACTTCCGTGTGCGTCAGATCGACCTCCAAGCAGCTGCCCGGTGTGCTGCGGAGGATCGCCTCCGTCGCCGCCCGCATGGTCGGCACGACACACAGATCGATGTCCGAGCACGGACGAATGCCAGGGTGCGAATACATCCGCGCCGCCGCCCATCCCTTGAGGAGGACTGGCTCGACGCCGGCGGATCGCAACCGCACAAACACTTCCGCCAGGTGCTTGGTGTGCACCGCGGCACCGAGCACCTGCATGCGGAAGGCATCGTGCAGCTGCCCGGCCGCCGGCACGTGGTCCATTACCTCGGCAACGCGCATCCGCCACCACGCCAGCGCACCGCCGCCGGATCTCAGCAGCAGCGGCG
>CAZTDK010000373.1:0-6584 GCA_964611965.1 uncultured Binatia bacterium (SeqCode)
GGCCTGCAGCCGGCGTCCCTTCTATGGGCCGCCCCCCCTTCGGGAAGCCTCGGGACAGGTTTGGGTCGCTGCGGGGTTCCAGGTCCGATCGTCTGCTGGTCACGAGGGGCACGGTCATGCCGTGCCCCTCGTCTGTTTCTAGACGATGTACAAGTCCTCGGCGGCGCGCAGCAAGTCGTCGCGAAAGCTCGGGTGCGCCAGCCCGATAATCGCCAGCGCGCGCTCGCGGGTCGATTTGCCCTTCAGGTTGGCGCAGCCGTACTCGGTGACGAGATAGTGCGTGTCGTTGCGCGGCGTGGTCACCATGGCGTTTTCACTCAGGCGCGGAACGACGCGCGAGACGGTGCCCTTCCGCGCCGTTGAGTGAAACGCGAGGATGGACTTGCCGCCTTTGGCATCGTAGGCGCCGCGCACGAAATCGAGTTGCCCGCCGGAACCGCTGAACTGATGGCCGGCGAGCACCTCGGCGTTGCACTGGCCTTGCAGGTCGACTTCGATCACCGAGTTGACCGACACCAGGTTTTCGTTTTGCGCGATGACCGTCGGATGGTTGGTGTGCGACACCGGATGGCTCTCGAAGGCCAGGTTGTCGTGGAGGAAATCGAGCATCTGCGCATTGCCGGCGGCGATGGTGAACACGTGCTTGCCGCGATGCAGCGTCTTCTTCGTTCCAGTGACGACGCCGCGTTTCACCAGATCGACCAGGCCCTGGCACATGTACTCGGTGTGGATGCCCAGATCCTTGCGGTCCGCAAGAAAGTCGCACACAGCGCTGGGCAATGAGCCGACGCCGAGTTGGAGCGTGGCCCCGTCGGGCACCATGTCGGCGATGCGGCGCGCCAGCGGTTCATCGTCGGCCTCCGGCGCCCACAGTGCGACGTCGGGGAGTGGCGTATGGTTCTCGACGACGGCGGCCACTTCGGAGATGTGGATGCGCGAGTCGCCATGCACGCGCGGCATGTACTCGTTGACTTCGACGATGAGGCGCTTGGCGCAGCGCGCTGCGGTCGAGATGAAGTCGTTGTTGGTGCCGAAGCTGAAGAAGCCGGCGCGATCTATCGGAGAGACCGTGGTGGCGCACACCCCAACGTCCATGTGCTCCGCGATCAGCCGCGGCAGTTGATAGAAATGGTTGGGCAGATAGTAGTTGAGCCCGACGCGGACGAGCCCGCGGTCGGCGGCTCCGACGAATTGAGAGATGCGTTCGACACAGTCCGTGAGGTCGAGCGCCAAAACCGAATCCATCGAGGTCGACGCCGGCGGCCCGCTGAAAATGCGCAGCTTCTTGAGGCTGCCGTCGCGCAAGCGATTGGCAAAGGCCCACAGCACCGCCGGTGGCTCCGCGAGCACCGCTCCATAGGTAAACAAGCTGCCGTCCTCGACCGGGGCCACCGCCTCGTCTGCCGTGGTCAGCTTCTCGCGGTACAGGGACTCAAAGGTGCCAGCAGAGAACATGCGACTCTCCTATTTTCCGATCGCGTCAGGTTGAACCCAACGCTCCGGGCTGCGACCCATTCCCGTTTGCGCCTTCGACCGGCTGCAGCCGCACCGGCACGCCATTGAGGATCGACTGACCGACGACACTCTCGACGCGCTGGTCGTCACTGAAGTCATTGGCCGAGATTCCGGCATGCGCCGCCGCAACAGACTGTCCGCCGGCACACGTCGCATGGCCCCAGCCGTGTGGCAGGCTGACGACTCCCGGCATGACCTCATCGGTGACCCGCACCGGCACGATGCCGGAATGGATGCGACTTTCCAGCCTGGCCGGATCACTGTCACGCAGACCGACCCGCTGTGCATCGTCCGGATGTACATACAACACGCAGCGCGCCCTCCCGGACACCAGCGCCGGGACGTTGTGCATCCACGAATTGTTGGTACGCAGCTCGCGCCGGCCGATGAGCAGTAGATCCAGGGGGTTCGGGGTTACGGGGTTCGGGGTTAGGGTCGATGTCAGCTCTTCAAGGGCGCGCAGCAGTGGCTCGGCGGCCAGATGGATCTTGCCGTCGTGGTGCTGCAGACGATGCTTGAACCCGGGTCGAGCCGGACCGAGGTCGACGCCGTACGGCGATGCCTTCACCTTGGCTAGATTGATGCCGCGCCGCCACGGTAGATAGCGGTCGCCGTGCGGGCCGATGCGCAACAGCATGTCGAGCGTTTGCCGCGGATCGTAGTGCCACCCGAAGCGGCTGGCGATGCGCAGACCGCGATCGATCCATTTCATCCCCGTGGGACCACCGCCGAGCTCTTCCGACAAACGCAGCAGGATCTCCCAGTCCGCCAACTCGCCGGCGTCGCGTTGCACCACCGGTGGGCACCAGCGTACCGTGTTGCGTAGTGACACGCCGGGCGTCACTGGCTCCGAGTGGTCATCCGCAAGCGACCAGCAGGGTGGCAGGATGACGTCGGCATGCCGCGTCGTCTCGTTGATGTACAGATCGACCGCGACCATGAACTCGAGCCGGTCCATCGCGGCGTCGAGCCGCCGGCCATTGGGCGTCGATAAAACCGGATTGCCGGCGACCGTCACCATGGCGCGCACCTGGCCGGCGCCGGGCGTCTCGATCTCCTCGGCGAGGGTCGATGCGGGGAGGTCGCAGCCGGTTTCCGGCAAGCCGCGCACGCGGCTGCGCCAGCGCGCGTGGCCGTTCATGCCGCCGAACTTCACGAACTGCGATCCATCGAGCGCCGGCTCGGCGAACATGGCGCCGCCTTCCACGCCGAGTCGGCCGGTGGCGATGTTGAGCAGGTCATTGGCCCAGGTCGCGAGCGTCCCGTACGCGTTGTTGCACGTGCCGACACGGGTGTAGACCACTCCTCGGGCCGCGTCGGCGAACTCGCGCGCCAGTCGCCGCGTGACGGCCGGATCGATACCGGTGAGCGCCGCGCTGGCTTCGGGCGAAAACGGCTGCAGCCGGCGTTCGACGTCGTCCCATCCCCGCGTGATCCGGCGCAACGCGGCACGATCGATGCGCTGCGCTTCCAGCAGCGTGTGGACCATCGCCAGAAGGAACGCGGCATCGCCGCCGGGTTTGATGAAGATATGCTCGTCGGCGAGCTTCGCGGTTTCACTGAAACGCGGGTCGACCGTAACCACCTTGCCGCCGCGCTGTTGGATGGCGCGCAAGCGCGCCCGCGCGTCGGGCGTGACCATCAAGCTCCCCTGCGAAATGGCCGGGTTGGCACCCACGCACACGAAGTAGTCGGTACGATCAATGTCGGGGACCGGCGTCAGCAGCGTGTTGCCGTACAAGTAGTAGGACGCCGCGAACCGTGGTGACGTGTCTTGCGAGCCGGCGCCGGTGCGATTGCGGCTGCCGAGGGTGTTCAGGAACGCGCCGAGCATGATGACGCCGCTGTAGTTGTGCACCAGCGGGTTCCCAAAGTAGACGGCCACCGCGTCGGCACCGTGGCGGGCGCGGATCTCGCGCAGGCGCGAACCAGCGAGCCGAAATGCTTCATCCCATGAGATCTCGTAGAACGACCCATCGCTGCCGCGGCGCACCGGCCGGCGCAACCGGTCGGCATCATGGTGAATATCGGCAATCGCCATGCCCTTGGGGCACACGTAGCCGTGCGACTGCGGATCGTCGTCGTCCGGCCGCACCGTGACCACACGGTTGTCTTCCACCTCGAACTTGAGGCCGCAGCCCGCCTCGCAGAGATTGCAGCTGCGTAGCACTGTGGTTGCCATGCCGAGAGTCCCTCCGCAGGCGCCATCATCCACCACTGACCCTGCAGAGCGCAAGCCGGGTGCCGCCAACGACGCTGCGGCCGGCTGCAATTGACAGGCACCTCTCGTGTGAGGCGATCGAGGTTTGGTTCCGGAAGCGGCCTGAACGGCCGGCAGCGCGCGCTGAGCTTCGCAGCACTGAGAATGCGACGGCAACGGCTACGGCGAACGTCTCACACATGCCGGCGCCGACCGTAGGCGAAGTCCTTGCATCATCGTCTGGCAGTATGAGCGACCACACGATGTTGTCGCCTGAGCGGTTCGGCGCACTCCTGCTGGCGTTGCGAGAAGAGGGCTACCAGCTCGTCGGCCCCACGGTCAGGGACGGTGCCATCGTCTGCGCGGAGATCGAGGGCATGGCGGACCTTCCCGTCGGCTGGACAGAGACTCAGGACGCTGGGACCTACCGGTTGCACAAGCGCGCCTGTGCCGCGCTGTTTGGCTACGCGCTTGGTCCACAATCCTGGAAGCAGTTTCTTTTCGTCCCGCGGCTGCGCCTGTGGCAGGCCGAGCAGCACGGAATGAGCTTCAGCGTGGACGCTACGGCCGATCCCCCACCGCGTCTCGCGTTCATCGGCGCGCGCAGCTGTGATCTGCATGCGATCGCCATCCAGGACCGAACCTTTCTCCACGGCACCTTCGTCGATCCCGACTACGCGGCCCGCCGCGCCGCTGTGTTCATCCTGGCCGTCAACTGCACGCAGCCAGGCGGCACGTGCTTTTGCGTCTCAATGGGCACCGGGCCGCGGGTGACCGCAGGCGCCGATCTCACAGTCACCGAGCTCCTCAACGGCATGCACCGATTTGTGGTCGAGATCGGAAGCGAACGCGGCGCCGGGGTGCTGGCACGCCTCGCCGCCGCGGCGGCGCCGCCGGACGATGCGGCGGCAGCCGCAGCGGTCGTTGATCACGCCACGCGTTCGATGGGCCGCCGGTTGGACACCACCGGCATTCAACAACTCCTCTCTACAAATTACGAGCACTCGCGCTGGGACGAGGTCGCCACGCGCTGTCTGTTGTGTGCCAATTGCACGCTGGTCTGCCCGACGTGCTTCTGCTCGACGCTGACGGATGTCACCGATCTCACCGGCGCGCATGCGGAACGCTGGCGACGCTGGGACTCGTGCTTCAACCTCGATTTTTCCTACATACACGGCGGCAGTGTACGGGCGACGCCACGCGCGCGCTACCGCCAATGGCTGACGCACAAGCTGGCCACGTGGATCGATCAATTCGGCACATCCGGCTGCGTCGGCTGCGGCCGCTGTATCACCTGGTGCCCGGTGGGGATCGACCTCACCGAGGAAGTCGCCGCACTCCGTGCCGCTGTCGAGGGCGGAAACTCACCGCCCTCGAGTGACGTGTGCGAGGGCAGCCCATAGCGACCAGCCCTGTCCTGAGGCACCCCGAAGGGGGGAGCGGTCCGTAGAAAGGACGCCGGGCGCAGCCCGGGCCGTTTTGAGGAGGAGCAGCATGGAAACCCTTGAACGCATTCTATCGGCCCATCAGTTCTTTCAAGGTCTCGAGCCGCGCCACCTGGCGTTGCTTGTCGGCTGTGCCACCAACGTCCGCTTCGCCGCCGATGAGTTCATGTTGCGTACCGGCGCCGAGGCCAATCAGTTTTTTCTCATTCGCGAGGGCAAGGTCGCCTTGGAGATCAACGCGCCGGGCCGCGTGCCGATCATCGTGCAGACGCTTCACGAGAATGAGATCCTGGGGTGGTCCTGGCTGATTCCCCCATACCACTGGCACTTCGATGCCCGCGCGGTGAAACCGACGCGGGCGGTTGCCCTCGACGGCAAGTGCATGCGAACCAAATGCGAGGCCGACCATGACCTTGGCTACGAGCTGTTGAAACGGTTCGCCCACATCATCGAAGAGCGCCTCCAGCAAACGCGCCTGCAGCTGCTGGACGTGTACGGTACGCCCACCCGATGAACGCCGCGGCGGCAAATTGCCTGGCGCCACGGCCCTGCCGGATCCGGCGGGTGCTGCGAGAAAGCCACGACACCTTCACGCTGGAGCTGCACGCCGGCGACGGCATCGACGGGTTTGCGTTCAAGCCCGGGCAATTCAACATGCTCTACGTCTTCGGTGTTGGCGAGGTGCCGATTTCCGTCAGTAGCGACCCGACGCGGCCGGATCTGCTCCTGCACACGACGCGTGCAGTCGGCGTGGTCACGCAGGCCATGCGCCGCTTGCGCAGAGGGGCGTCCATCGGGGTGCGCGGGCCTTTTGGAACGCCCTGGCCAATCGAGCACGCCACTGGCAGAGACGTCGTACTGATCGCCGGCGGCATCGGCCTGGCGCCGCTGCGCCCGGTGCTCTACGAGATCGCCGCGCATCGTAAGGACTTCGGGACCGTCGCTCTGCTGTACGGCGCCCGCAGTCCGGAAGACATGCTCTTCCGTCGTGAGCTGCAACGCTGGGGCACGGCGGACGCGATCGATGTCTTCGCAACGGTCGATCGGGCGATGGGCCCCTGGCCCGGCCATGTCGGCGTGGTTACCGGGCTGATTCCCCGTGCCTCGTTCGATCCCATGAACACGGTGGCGATGATCTGCGGTCCGGAAGTGATGATGCGCTTCAGTGCCGCTGGCTTGCGCCAGCGCGGCATGCCGCTGGACGCCATCTATCTCTCGATGGAACGGAACATGAAGTGTGCCGTGGGTTTCTGCGGTCACTGTCAGTTCGGCCCCTCGTTCGTCTGCAAAGACGGGCCGGTGTTCGCCTACGAGCACATCAAGCGACTTCTGGAGCTGCGAGAGATCTGATGGCCCGCCCACGCAAACCCAAGCATGCGGTTAGGAAATACGCCTCCTGAGACGGCTGACAGCAGAGCAAGCTC
>CAZTDK010000374.1:0-6576 GCA_964611965.1 uncultured Binatia bacterium (SeqCode)
TCGATCTCCATGTCCGGCACCGAAGGTCTCAAGCGCGGCTACGACGTCATCGATACCGGCGGGCCGATCTCCATGCCCGTGGGGGATGGGGTGATGGGGCGGGTCTTCGATGTGTGCGGCAATCCGGTCGACGAGCGCGGCCCCGTCACGGCGGAGAAATACTATCCGATCCACCGCCCGGCACCCAGCCTCGTGGACCAATCGCCGTCGCCGCAAGTCCTTCCCACCGGCATCAAGGTCATCGACTTGATTTGTCCCTTCCTGAAAGGCGGCAAGGTTGGCGCGTTCGGCGGTGCGGGCGTGGGCAAGACGGTGGTCATCATGGAGTTGATCAACAACATCGCCAAGCTCCACGGCGGCGTCTCGGTGTTTGCCGGCGTCGGCGAGCGCACCCGAGAGGGCAACGATCTCTACCGGGAAATGTCCGAAGCCGGCGTCATCAACCAGGATAACCTCGGTGCGTCGAAGATTGCCCTCGTGTACGGCCAGATGAACGAACCCCCGGGCGCCCGGCTGCGTGTCGCCCTGGCCGGCCTCGCCATGACCGAGTATTTCCGCGACGAGAAACACCAGGACGTGCTGCTGTTCATCGACAACGTCTTCCGGTTCTCCCAGGCCGGCTCCGAGGTGTCGGCGTTGCTGGGCCGCACCGCCAGTGCCGTCGGCTACCAACCGACGCTGGCCTCGGAAATGGGCGCGCTCCAGGAGCGCATTACCTCGACCAAGAATGGCTCGATTACCTCGTTCCAGGCGGTGTACGTGCCGGCCGACGACCTGACCGACCCGGCGCCGGCCACCACGTTCGCCCACCTCGACGCGACCATTGTCTTGGAACGCTCGATTGCTGAGTTGGGCATCTACCCGGCGGTCGACCCGCTCGCCTCGACGTCCCGGGCGCTCGCACCCGAAATCGTCGGCCAGGAACACTACGACGTCGCGCGCGGCGTGCAGCGCGTGCTGCAGCGCTACAAGGACCTGCGGGACATCATTTCGATTTTGGGCATGGACGAGCTTTCACCCGCGGACAAGACCGCGGTCACCCGAGCGCGCAAGATTCAACGCTTCCTCAGCCAACCGTTCAGCGTGGCGACCGTGTTTTCGGGCATCGAGGGCAAACAAGTGGACGTGGCCGAAACCGTGCGCGGCTTCAAGGAAATCCTCGACGGCAAGCACGACGCCGTGGCGGAAGGCGATTTCTACATGAAGGGCGGGATCGACGAAGTCAGCGCACCGTCGAGCAAATAGGGCCACAGGCAGACAATGGCGAGCACTCTCAGATTTGAAATCGTCACCCCGGAAGGCCTGGCGTATTCCGAAGATGTGGAGATGGTCACCCTACCCGGCGTGGCCGGCCAGTTCGGTGTGTACCCGCAACACGTCCCACTCATGACGCAGATGCAGCCCGGCGAAATCATCGTGCGCAAGGATGGTCGCGAGACCTTCTTCGCGACCGGCGCGGGACTCATCGAAGTCGCCGCTACTCGCGTCTCGATTCTCACCGATCTGGCGGTGCAAGCCGACAAAATTGACGAAGCAAAAGCCGAGGAGGCCCGGCAACGCGCCGAAGCCCGGCTCCGCGAAAAACTCTCGGACGAGGAGCACGCTGCCGTAAACGCCTCGCTCACACGCGCCCTGGCCCAGTTGCAAGTAAAGCGACGCCGACGCGTCTGATGATGTCATCTCTCGAAAAGACCACGCCTGATCGCAACAACGGCACCGACTGGAAGGCATTGTTCCCGCCGGCACAGTGGCTGCCCGGGTACCAGCTCAGTTGGCTCCAGAAGGACATGCTGGCCGGAGTCACCCTCGCAGCGTATGCGATTCCGGTGTCGCTGGCATACGCGGGGCTGGCGGGATTGCCGCCGCAGGTCGGCATGTACGGCTATCTGCTCGGCGGGGTGGGGTACGCGCTGTTCGGGTCGTCGCGGCATCTTGCCGTGGGGCCGACGTCGGCGATCTCGTTGATGGTCGGCGGCACGGTCGCACAGATGGCTGGGAATGATGCGGTGCTGTACGGCCAGATCGCCACGCTCGCGGGTTTCGTCGTCGCGACGCTCAGCGTGGTGGCCTGGTTGCTCCGGCTGAGCACGCTGACGAGCTTCATCAGCGAGACCATTCTGCTGGGCTTCAAAGCGGGCGCTGCCCTGAGTATCGCCGCAACGCAATTACCCGCCCTGTTCGCTGTGCCCGGAGGTGGGTCGAACTTCTTTGTGCGTGTGCTCACCGTGTGCCAGCAGCTTGGCAATTTGAGCCCCACGACGACAGCCGTGGGCTTCGCGGCTCTCGCGCTCCTGCTGTGTGGCGAAAGGCTCTTGCCCGGGCGGCCGGTGGCGCTGATGGTCGTCGCGCTGTCCATTGCGGCGGTCTCACTCACGCCGCTGCGTGACACCGGGCTGACCTTGGTGGGAAGCGTGCCCAGCGGGTTGCCCGCCTTCGCACTGCCGGACCTGCGGGCGCGCGACGTGGACGGGATCATCCCGCTGGCGTTTGCTTGCTTGTTGCTCGCCTACATCGAGGGCGTGTCGGCGGCGCGGACCTTTGCGGTGAAGCACGGCTATGCGCTCGACGTGCGGCAGGAGCTCCTCGGGCTCGGCGTGGCCAACCTGCTGGCTGCGTTCGGCGGCGGGTATCCGGTGGCCGGCGGCTTGTCGCAGTCCGCCGTAAACGAGAAGGCCGGCGCGAAGACGCCGCTAGCGTTGCTGTTCGCCTCGGCGACGCTCGGCCTCTGCTTGATGTTCCTGACGGGTCTGGTCCAGAACCTGCCCAAGACCGTCCTTGCCGCCATCGTTCTGGTCGCGGTGAAGGGGCTGATCAACTTCCCTGAGATGGCGCGGCTGTGGCGCGTGAGCCGCTTCGAGTTCACAGTGTCCATGGTGGCGTTCGCCGGGGTGCTGGTCCAGGGGATCTTGCGCGGCGTCCTGCTCGCGGCCCTGGTGTCGATTCTCATGCTCCTGCGGCGCGCCGCGAATCCCCACGTGGCCTTTCTCGGCCGCATCCCCAACACGCGGCGCTTCTCGGATCTGGCGCGCCATCCCGACAACCAACCCATCGACGGCGTGTTGGCCTTCCGCGTGGAAGCGGCGCTCCTGTATTTCAACGTCGAAAACGTGCAGCAAGCGGTGCTCGACCGCTGGCGCGCCGCGGGTCCCGCCGTCCGCCTCGTGGTGTGCGACCTATCCACGTCTCCGTATGTGGACCTTGCGGGCGCCCGCATGCTGGCAAGCGTCGGTGATGAATTGGCCAAGCGGCATGTCACCCTACGCGTGACCGACGCTCACGCCAGCGTGCGCGATCTGCTACGCGCCGAGGGCGTGGATGAGAAAGTCGGCGGTATCAACCGCTTCGCCTCCGTCGCCGACGTCGTCGACGATTTTCTGGCGGGAACCGCGTCGGCCTGATGCCGCGGTAGGACTGATCGAACGGGGAGAGTGGACATGCAAGCCAACGCATCCCAAGACCTGGCGCGTACGACCTTCCAGCTACTCGCCCTGGGCGCGCTGATCGCCGCCAGCTTCTGGATCGTGCAGCCGTTTCTCGTGGCACTGACCTGGGCCACGATGATTGTCATCGCCACCTGGCCCCTTTTGCTGCACGCGCAGGCGTGGCTCGGTGGCCGGCGCGCCCTCGCTGTCGCGTTGATGACGATCACGTTGCTGTTGATTCTGGTGGTGCCGCTATATTTCGGGATCAGCGCCATCGTCGACAATGCCAAGCACGTCGCGGACTGGTCCAAATCGCTGGCCACTTTCACCCTACCGCAGCCTCCAACCTGGCTGCAGGGAGTGCCAATGGTCGGGGCAAAGATCACGGCTCGGTGGCAGCAGTTGGCGGCCGCCGGCCCGGAGGAACTGTCGGCGCATCTGGCGCCGTATGGCCAGAAGGTCGTCCGCTGGTTCGTAGGCCAGGTCGGGAGCATCGGGCTGCTGCTCCTCCAGTTCCTGCTCACGGTAGTCATCGCGGCAATTCTCTATGCGAACGGCGAGGCCGCGGCCCGCGCGGTAGACCGCTTCGCTGGGCGCCTGGTGGGACAGCAGGGCGAGAACGCGGTGCATCTCGCTGGGCAAGCGATTCGAGGGATCGCGCTCGGGGTTGTCCTCACGGCCATTGTCCAGACCGCGCTGGTCGGGCTGGGGCTGGCGGTCGTCGATGTACCGTTCGCGACGATTCTCACGGCGGTCGTGTTCCTCCTGGCCATTGCACAGCTCGGGCCGGTCATCGTGATCCTGATGATCCCAATTGTGATGTGGGTCTATTCGAGGAGCGGTGCCGGGTGGGGGACCGGCTTTCTCGTATGGGCGATCTTCTGCACCACCATCGACAACTTTCTGCGCCCGCTGCTCATCAAGCGCGGGGTTGACTTGCCGATCCTGCTGGTGTTCGCCGGCGTGATCGGCGGCCTCATCGCCTTCGGCGTCATCGGCCTCTTCATCGGGCCGGTGGTGTTGGCCGTAGCGCATACTTTGTTGGTCGAATGGGTGTTGGCGGGCGAACCTTCCGAACGGCTTGCCGAGCAACCGTCGACGCCACCCGAGGCACAGCAGGCGTGACAGGATGTCTCAAAGGAGATTTTCAATGGGAAAGCCGTTGACCCGCAACCCGGGATATGTGTTTGCCCTCGTGGTCATCGCCGGCTGTGCATCGACCAAAGTTAGCAACCGCCAGATTCTCGTCAACGAACGGCTCGCACGGCCCGCGCGCATCCTGGTGTACGACTTCGCCGCTACCCCCGCCGATGTTCCGCCCGACGCCGCGATCGCCGGCAAGTATGTAATACCCAGCGTCCCGCAAACCACCGAGCAGATCCAGGCCGGCCGCCAACTGGGTGCGCAGATTGCCGATGATCTGGCCGCTCGCATCCGGGATATGGGGTTGCCGGCGATGGCCACCTTGAGTGGCACTCCGCCGCAGGTCGGCGACATCGTCATCATCGGCTATCTCATCTCAATGGATGAAGGCAGCGCCGGCAAGCGCATGCTGATCGGCTTCGGTTCCGGCAGCTCCGAGTTGAGAACGATGGTCGAAGGCTACCAGATGACCGCACGCGGTTTGCGCAAGCTTGGCTACGGCACCGTGGATTCCGGCGGCAGCAAGGGCCCGGGAGCGGTGGCACCGGCAGCCGTCGCCGTCGCCACCGGGAATCCCATCGGCCTCATCGTCAGCGGCGGAATGAAAATCTACGGAGAGGCGAGCGGCAGCAGCAAGCTCGAGGGCCGCGCCGAGGCGACGGCAGAGGAAATCGCCGACGTGCTCAAGACCCGATTCGAGGCGCAAGGCTGGATCAAGTGAGCACTCAAAAGCAACGTGGCTTTGGAATGCAGGAATCTGCAGGGAGGAATGGAAGATGAGATACGTCACCGCAATCGGAATCACCCTCGCAACGCTTCTCGCCGGTGCCGCTGTGTTCGCCCAAACGGCGCCGAAGGTCTTTGTCTATCCGAGCAAGGGGCAGAGCAAGGATCAACAGAGCAAGGATACCGCTGCCTGCCAGCAGTGGGCGACAGAGCAAGCCCCACCATCTCAGACACCGACGGGACCTGGAACGCACGCACGCGGGACCGTGGGCGGGGCGGCCAAAGGGGCGGCGGTAGGCGCCGCCGTGGGCGCCATCGCCGGCGACGCTGGCAAGGGCGCCGGTGCGGGTGCGGTGGTTGGCGGTGTCGCTGGACGCCGCGGTTCGAAGCGGGGGCAGCAGGCGGCTCAAGCCGGTGCACAGAACGACTGGGCACGCGCCTTCGCCGCTTGTATGGAGAGCCGTGGGTACTCGGTGAAGTAAGTTCGCACGCCAACAGTGAGGGTGACGGGGAGACCCGAGGATGCCGCCAGCGCACATGCGCACCGGCGCTCTCTTGAGGGCCCGACGGGCGCACAAGTGGGATGGGATCGTGGTTCGCTGAGCGCTGGTTTCGGCGTGCTCGTCGTCGTGTGGAACGCTGCTGTCGCGCAGACCGGCGCACGCCCGCAATGCGTACTCTGTCGGTTGCGCTCGTGTCGCTGACGCGTCAAAAGGGACGAAGCATGACACGTGAAGATACCAAACATCGGGATCGGCTCCCGGTCGTCAACCAACATTGCTGGATGAGGCTGCGCCGGCCATTCCACGTGCCGACTCGTTGGATTGCCTGCCTCCCTGTGGTGAGCCTGACACTGGCGCTCGCCAGCTGCACGTCGACGCGGCAGACGATCGGCGGGTGGTTCGGCGCGGCCACGCCCACGCCGGCGTCCTCCTCGCAGGCGAAGGGGACGGCTGCGACGCCGCGTGTGTACTTTGCGGGGACCGAAGGCGTGAAGGTGTACAGCGAACCTTCCACGTCTTCGAAGGTTGTCGGCGAGCTCTCGCTGTACGAAAAGATCACTCGGTTCAAGCTTGAACGCGGCTTCGCCTACGTCGAGAGCGCGACGCAGGGCTTTACGGGCTGGGTTAACAACTCGCAGCTCATCTGGCGCCTCCCCAGCGGGGCGACCACTAGCGCCCCCGCCGCGGCGCAGCCGGAGCCCGAAGGCCCGGCAGTCGAGGAAGCGCCGCCTGCACCGCCCGCCGAGACGCCCGTAACGGAAGCAGAGCCGACCGCGATGCCT
>CAZTDK010000375.1:0-6551 GCA_964611965.1 uncultured Binatia bacterium (SeqCode)
GCCGGCTGTGGCCCGCCGGAGCAGATGAACGCGCTCGGCTTATCCGTGACGCATCAAGGGATGCGCTGGATCTACTGACCCAGCGACTTGGCGCGAACCGGGACGAATGGAGGTGGGGACGGTTGCACACTGTGACGTTCAAGAACCAGATCAGCAAAGGTAGCGGTCTGCTCTCTCGGACTCTCGGAGAGTACTTCAATCGCGGGCCGTACCCCGATGCCGGCGGCCGTCACACCATCAACAATGGTTGGTTCGATCTCCACAATCCGTTCGAGACGACACAGATCTCCTCATATCGCTATGTCGTCGATCTCGCGCATCCGGGGCAAGCACAGGCGATGAATCATACTGGCGAATCCGACCTTCCGGCATCGCCGCACTACGACGACATGATTGGCCCATGGCGACGGGGCGAGTACCACACGCTGGCGGGTCCCGCACGCTAATGGGCTTGGCCTCTGCCCGAACAATCACGTCACCGCACCAAACCACCACCATCAACACAGCGTGGGACAGGGTTTCCGAGTCGACGGTGGTAGTAGCTGAGCGCCGCGGGGCCATTCTCGAACCGTATCCCATGTGGCGAGCTCACGTGCTGACCGTCTGACCGTCTCGCAAGCGGATCACGCGGTGCGCCCGCTCCATGACCTGAGGATCGTGACTCGAAAAGACGAACGTGGTCCGGTGAGTCCGATTCAGACGTTCCATGACGTCGAGAAGAGCGCACGCAGTGGCGGAGTCCAGATTTGCCGTCGGCTCGTCCGCGAGGATCAGCGCAGGCTCCGTGACCATGGCCCGAGCCACGGCAACCCGCTGCTGCTGTCCGCCGGATAACTCTACAGGACGACGATCTTCGAGGCCGGCGAGGCCGATCTCCGAGAAGAGCTTCTGCACCCTGTTCCGACGCTCCCGTGCCGGCACACCCTGCAGGAGCAGGGTGAACTCAGCGTTTTCCAGCGCGGTGAGGACTGGCAGAAGGTTGTACGCTTGGAAGACGAAACCGATGCGCCGCAGACGCAGACGAGCCAGCTTTCCTGACGAGAGTAGCTGAAGGTTCTGCCCCGCCACCCATACCTCGCCGCTGTCTGCGCGATCGAGTCCACCAATGATATTGAGCAAGGTGGTTTTGCCGGAACCTGAGGGACCCGCAATCGCCAAGAATTCTCCAGCGGCAATCCGTAAGTCGACTCCATGCAGTGCCGGTACCGTGATGGGCCCCGTATGGTACGTCTTACTCACGCCACTCAGTTCGGCCGCCCATTCAACCACATCGTCCTGCACCTCGTCCTCGACCGCCAGCGCTCCACTCGCGACTAGAGGCTGGCGCGAAAACAGGGATGGATCTCCTTGCGGGCCCTCGGATACCCACTGCCTTGGCGTTTCAAGCCTTTGCAACTCGCCGCCTGGCGACGAAAAAAGATATGTCCCGGTTTTCGGCCGCATCTCAGATGACCTTCAAGGCATCCGGCAGTTCTGTTCGCGCGGCCTTGAGTGCCGGGTAGAGGGACATGATAGTTGCCATCGTGAACACGATAGTTACGGACCAGGCGATGCGCCTCAGGCTCAAGCGCGGGTAGATGATCGGGTCGAAAACGAACGCGGTTGGAAGGCCGGTCTTGAAGAGACCGCGCAGATCCAGCCCGGCGACAGCGAAATGATGATGGATACCCAAGCCCAGCGCCAGACCCATGGCGAGGCTGATCGTGGTGAGAGCCACAGACTCGCCAATGAGCATTCCCGCGAGCTGTCTTGGCCGAAGGCCAAGACCCGTACACACACCAAACTCATAGCGGCGCGCGAGGGCTCTCATCAGGATCGTATTGAATATGCCCAGCCCCACCATCGCGAGCACAACGCCGTTCATGACAAAGTTGAAGGTTTCGTCCAACCGAAAGCTCTGCACGAGCATCGGCGTGGTTTCCCGCCAGGTCAGCACTTCAGCCGGCATTCCCACCAATCGCTTCCGCAAGTCTTCTGCCACCATCTGCGAATCACCCTCGTGCGCAAGCAGGATAGCGATCTGCGTCACCTGGTCTGGCACCCCGAGCAATGTCTGGCTTTCAGATAGGCCCAAGTGGATGGTGTGAGCATCGATGGCTTCCAGGCCTGTTCGAAAGATTCCTCTCACCCGCCAGACCGTGCTTTGCATTTCTTCCTCGATCCCATCCGTGCCAGGAGCTCGTATCGCCTGAGTCATGAGCACGACCTTGGATCCTATCTTCACCTCGAGCTTGCGGGCCAGTTGGTCGCCGAGGACCGCTTCGGACGAGCCACCGTCATCCAGATATGCGCCCGCGACGATGCGCTCCGGAATCAGCGAAACGGCCCGTTCCGCTTTCGGCACCACCCCAACAATGCTGACGCCCTCAGCGTTGGCGGCGGAACTCAACAGCCCGGAGGCCAGAACCCTCGGACTTACTCCTCGCACAACGTCCTTCATGGCCGCGGAATGCAGGAGATCCTGGGCCACCGACACCACTCGGGCCGGAAGCAACAGCTCTTGCAGGCCGGCCTCTTGATACCCCGTTGCCTGGATCGCAACGTGCCCTGAACCCAGTTGCACCGCATCGGCAATCATCTGCTCGTGGCTGCCATCGAGGAAGCCCAGAGAGACCAGCAGCAACGCGAGACCCATACCCAAGGCCAGAGCCGTCAATAGGGTGCCTCTGGGATTGCGCCAAAGGTTGCGCCAACCGATCTTCGCGAGCAGGAAACTCCCCGCCATGGCTAGGCCTTCTGCAGCGCTTCCGTTGGTCGATAATGCGCCGCCCGCAACGCGGGATACAGGGCTGAAACAACGGCTGTGATGGCCAGGCCCAGGGCCGCTTGGGCATACGCAGGAAAATCTTGCCGGCCATACCACAGGTGACCCACTGGGACTCCAGCAACAGCGATCTCGCTTGCGGCGCCGCCCAATTCCAGGCCGTGGACCTGCAGATACCAGAGAATCGGAGCCCCAAGCGCCACGCCCAGGACTAGACTGACGAGGGCCAATCCAGCCGCTTCCGCTACGACGACACCGACGACTTGAATAGGACGCATTCCCAGGCCCATCAGCATTCCCAGCTCCCGGGTACGCTCAAAGACTGCCATCAGCATGGTGTTCATGATGCCCATGACTGCCAGAAGGAAAAATACGAAAAACAGCATGACAGTCACGCCTCGATTGAACTGCACATAGGCGGCCAGTTCTGGCGCCAGCTCGGGCCAGGACCGTACCCGAACGGCAAGCGTTTGGCCGAGTCGCGCTTCAAGCGTCCGAGCCACGGCACCCGCCTCGGTTGCATCGTGCAGCCTGATGCCCACTTCGTGGATTCGATTGGACGCCAAGTGCAACAGATCCTGTAGAGAAGAGAGAGGCATGAGCACCAGGCCCCGGTCGATAGGATCGAGCCCCGTATGAAAAATCCCCGCCACTGCGTACAGATCGTTCCCCATCGCACCATCGGCGGCCTGCACCAACAGGGCGATTTCTGATCCGACTCCGACGCCAATGGTGGTGGCGAGTTTGTCTCCCAACACGATACCCTTCGGCATGCGTTCGTTCAGGTAGCTCCCTTTGATTATCCTCGTATGCAGGACGGTAACCTTCTTCTCCTGATCGGGCGCGACCCCCACGAGCTCCACTCCCCCAGATTGGCGAGCGGCACTTGCCAAACCGTGGCCGTACACTCGCGGAGCAGCGGAATTCACTCGAGTATCAGAGGTGACCATGGCCAGAATCGCGCCAACCTCCGTCCCGCGTTCCGCTCCCAGGGTCTTCTGCAGGGAACGATTGGGGTAATAATCCGGCGCGTGCACCTGAATCTGCGAGAGAACAAGGCTCGTGCCGTTCTCAATCATCTGCTGCCGCAGGCCTTCCATGAGACACGCAACGAACAGCAGCATGGCGTAGCCCAAAGCAATGGCCGCCACCGTGATGGAGGTTCGGCGAGGATTGCGCCAGAGATTGCGCCAGGCGAGTTGGGCAAGCCATCCGTTCATCGCTTCAGGTTGGACAGAGAAAACGTTGCCGTGCTGATCGGCACGTCGAAGCTGATATCTTCGAAGACGATCGTCGTCTGCTCACCCGGCTTGTCTACCGGCCGCATGACCAGGCGCGTCGGGATGACCCGGCCGCCCATCGTCTTGTACTCCGAGAAAGTTCGCTCGCGGACCAGCTTACCGTCCTCATCATAATAGCCCTGCCACGCGGGCATCATATTGGTCTGGTAGACCTGCACGACGATTTTGCCCCACACCACCGCCGCTTGCGGCTTGGGCGTCAGCGTATATTCGTACACTGGAGTCCCACCGCGCATTCCTTCAAAGGAAGGCGCAATCGAGTAATCGCTCGCGAGCAGACGGTCTTTCACCAGATCATCGACGGTGAAGTCACTTCCCATCCACGAGGCCATGGCCATGGAACGAGGTGCTTTCACCGTACGGTTCGCTTTGGGCAGGTAGTACCAGATATCACCGCCGACTCTCAGGATGGCCGTGCCCGCTTCTTCTTGAGGGCTATTGATACGGAGGAGGACGTTCTCCGCTCCGAGCGACCAGATCTTCATCGAGACGGTCCGCTGGCTGTTCTCGTTGGAAATTTGCATGTTCGCCGTCGCGATGCTGGAGGAGCTGCTGAAAAGGTGCGCCATCCGGTCCACGGCCACCTGCGCACCGTGATCCTCCGCAGCGTGCGCTGTCCGGCTCAGACCGAGCAACATCAGCCCTAGGGAGACGGCGATGATCCCTTTTTCCGGCCGCATCGTAGGCGTCAGCGTCACCCCACGCTCGACCCTCGCGGTCGCTGCCGCGAGCGGCTTGCCCATCGCCAGTCCCATCGGGATCCGAGCCAGAAGGTTGAACGCGGTGACCGCCAGTGAGAGCGCGAACAAATCGTCCTTACCGGCAAACCGGGCGAAGCCCATCGTAAAGATGAGCTGAGTCGTTCCGATTCCTGCTGGGGAGAACGGCGCATTGCCTAGCGCCACAATGAGTGGAGTCAAAGCCAGTACCTGCACGAGCGGGATCTGAATATGAAAACTCACGAACTGTCCGTAGAGCGCGACGCCTGTTCCCAGAACAATCAAGAATTTGATGGCGAGCAGCTTGATCAGATTGGAGAACCGCGCCGTGCGGAAACTGACCAGCGATGGCCGCTCGTAGAGCCATTGGAGCCAACTGCCGGAGCTCAGCCGCGGTCCCCAGACATGCCAAAACGCGGAGACCAGACAGCCGAACACAAACACACCTGCCACATAGTAGAGGCCCGGCCGGATTGGAGATGTCGGCACGAGCGCGATCGAGGCCAGTGACAACAGGGCCAACAGCATCACGTCGACACAGCCCAGGTACATCAACGTGCCTCCCGCCGTCAGCCAGGCCAGGCGCTTGCGCGTGTGGAGGAAGAGCACCATTGCCCCGCTGGCCATGTGGGAGTTGATGATCTGAAGAAAGGAAACCGCAGCCATGGTCGGAAGCACCTCGCGCGCCGTGGTCGCAGCGTGAAAATAGGTGGACAGGCGGGCAAACAGGATCGTCTCGCCGATGAACCAGCAGAGGAAGCCGCCGAGACTCACGGCCACAAAGAGCCAGAGCGTGGCATGGCTCGCAGCATCGGCCACCTGCCCCCATGAGATGCCACGCGCTGCGTACCATATGATTGCTGCGGCGATCGCGTAGGCGACGAGGCTCTGCGCTACCGCTTTGCGCCAGGATGTCGATTTCATCTCAACACTCCCAAACCGCCCGCGGCCGCTGCGGCGAACGGTCCGAGCCCCCGGCGCTCGAGCTCATTGGTCATCAGTGACTCAAACTTGCGGCTGCGGTTCAGAAGCATGACCGTGCCCAAATACCCGTACGGCAGCTTGGGACTCTCATCGCAATAGCGAAGCTCCTGGTATGGCCGCGGCGCATGGGCATGGTGGTCGGCGTGGCGTGAGAGCCCAACCAGCGAGTAGAGGGTGAACCACGAGTCGGTGTCCCACGAATCGACCGGCTGCACGCGCGGCCCGTTGCGACTCAGTCCCCAGTGCTCGATGAAATTGATGGCCTCGAGCAGCCGCACTGCAAGCAGCGCTTGCAAAACGAAGATGGCAAACGCTCCGGGGCCAAGCCCGACGAGAATGGCCAGTGCGAGTCCCCACTCGAGAGCCAGCCCGCGCACCACGCGGCTGCGCAGCATGCGTGGATCCGACCACTGCATGTCCTCGTCGCCAAGCCGCTTGGCTTCGAGCCGCCAAGCGCTGCGGAATTGCGCCGGCACCGTCCGCAGAAAGAAGTGGTCGAACCCCTCGCCGAAGCGTGCCGTGGCCGGGTCCTCACTTTTGCCGACACGCGCGTGATGTCCGCGGATGTGCTCGGTGAAGAAATGCTCGTAGAGCACCGTGCACAGCAGCAGGCGACCGATTTGCTGCCAATATCGTTGCCGCCGGTGAATCAGCTCGTGCGCGACAGCGACCCCCGAGTATCCTGAGCTGATGCCTACGAGATAAAAGCCGACCAAGGTATCGACCCGCCAGAAGCCGAACAGCGTCACCCTGTCGGGACGCGGAACGATCATCAGCGCGTCG
>CAZTDK010000376.1:0-6536 GCA_964611965.1 uncultured Binatia bacterium (SeqCode)
CACGACGATCATCAGCGCCTTGGTGACCGACGTGACCGGTGCGGTCGTCGGTGATGACGTGCACGTTGACTTCAGTTTGGCGGATCCGATCGCCGGCGTTTCGGTGACAAGTCCGGGGCTGACGCATGAGGCGGCACCGTGTACCATCGATTTCCCGGTGAATCTCCAGCCAGGTGACGCGCTGTCGTGCCTGAAGTACGTGGCCGCGTTGCAGGGGTCGACGGTGATGGTCCGCGCCAGCGTCAAAATGGTGGACGGGACGTTCACCGAAGACGTGCGGGCGATCACGCTGATCGACACGCGTCCAACCGCGACGCCAACCATCACGCCGACGCCGTTCCTATCGCCGACGCCGACGCCTACGGTTGAACCGCCACATATCGCGCCGGACAGTGCGACGCTGTATGCCGGGGTCGAAGCACCTCCGAGCTGCAACGGCATCTCGCAGACCTTCGTTGTCAGCGGTGGAGCGCCGCCGTTTACCATCTCGGCTGGTGGGGTGGGCTGCCTTAGCACGACACTCATCTCCGCGTCCGGTGGGTCGTTCACCTTCACGGCTGGACATCAGGTCGGGACATTCCTGGTTACGGCGACCGACGACCTGGGTCGCATTGCCACCACCACCGTGACCCAGCAAGGGCCGCCGGCGGCATTCATAGACGTAGATCTCTTCGAAGACCGTCGGAGCGACAATGGCGACGGATCATTTTCGAGCGTCGCGACCGCCCTGGTCACCGACCTGACCGGCGCGACCATCCCTGACGATGTTCCGGTGGAGTTCAGCTTGGTGAACCCCGTATCCGGTGTCTCGATTACCAGCCCCGGTCTCACCAATGAACCGCAGCCCTGCACGGTGACCTTCTTCGTTCAGGCGCAACCGGGTGACGCGTTGGCTTGTATCAAGTACATCTCCAGCCGGCAGGGGAGCACCATCACGATCCGTGCGCGGGTGACGACGGCCAGCGGCGATATCATCGAGGCGGACCGAACGGTGACGTTGCCGGACACGCGGCCGACGCCGACACCGACGTCCACCCCAACCCTGGCGGCCACGAACACGCCGACGATCACCCTGACACCCACTCCATTCCCGACCGGCGAGGCGACCTTCACGCCGACAATCACTCCGCCGGTGACACCCACCGCGCCGGTCGGTTCCATTTCCTTCATCAGCGCACTGCCGGCGACGATTGGTGTCCGCGCCTCCGGTCTGCCGGAACAATCGGTGGTGACTTTCCAGGCTAAGGACACGCTCAGCCACCCGATCGTGGGCGCCCCGGTCGCGTTCCAATTGACCGGCAGCGGTTCGGAAATCCTCAATCCCGGTGCCGCCGTCACCGACGAGAACGGCATGGTGAGCACCACGGTCACCAGCGGCTTCCGCGCGACGACCGTCCGCATTACGGCAGAAGCCGACAGCAACGGCGACGGCATCCCGGACATCTTTGTCCAGTCGCAAGTGGTCGGGATCGTCGGTGCGGCGCCCGCGTTCAATCACTTCAGCCTCGCTGCGGCCAGATTGAACGTTGCGGGCCGTGTGTTGTTTGGTATCGAGGACAAGATCTCTGCGTTCGTGAACGACCGCTTCGGGAACGCAGTGCCGCCTCAGACGTCGATATCGTTCATCACCAACGCCGCCAGCGTCGTGAATCCGACGGTCACGGATTCCTCGGGCATTGCGACGGCGACGTTGCTGACGGAAGGGGTCGTTCCACCGACAGGCATTGTGCAGGTACTCGCGTTCACGCGCGGCGAGGAATCGTTCCTTGACAACAACGGCAACGGAAAGTTCGACTGTTCGCCCGAGCAAAATCCGCCGTGTCACAGTGCCATCGATAGCCTTGGGCCAAACGGGGAATACGACAACAACCCTGAGCCGGCAATCGATTTCCGCCCGCTACCAAGCAGCTTGGAACCGGATCCCAGCAAGAACGACAGCTCGTGTTTGATTCCTCCGCCCAGCCCGCTCTGCAATGATAAGTTCGACGTAGACAAGCCATTCGAGCTGTTCGTTGATTCAAATACCAACGGGCTCTTCGACAGTTCCCCTCCGAATGCGACGGGCAATGGATTCGGCCAGGGCACCGACGGGGCCTGGGACAACAACATATTTGTGTGGAGCGCGATCCCGGTAACGTTCTCGGGACCTCTCGTGGCGCCCATCGCTTCACCAACATCGTTCACGATTCCGATCGGCGGCTCACAAGCGTTCACCATCGAAGTGCACGACGATTTGCTCAATCCGCTGGTTGGCGGCTCGACGATCTCGGTGACGTCCGCCGTTGGAGACATCTCGGGCGGCTCCATCACCGTGCCTGACGGCGAATCCTTCAATCAAATCGTCGACGGCTTGACGCGTTTCAGCTTCGTGCTGAGTGCGGGCGAGAATGTCGGTGATCAGGTCGAGACGAGTGTCGTGGTGACCGTGACCTCGCAGAACGGCAACGGCACCTTCGTCGTGGCGACGGGGACGGTTCCGAAGTCGAAGTGACACGAATCTGTGGGAGCTCGCAACGCGAGCTCCCACAGGTAAGGGCCCGCTGGGCACAGCCCCGCTGGCCTTTGCCCCCGCGCCTCTGCTATGGCGCAGCCCATGCCTGCCAAACGTCAGCGTCAAAGCGCGGCGGCGCCGGTGGCCGCTCGGATATTGGTCCTGCACGGGCCGAATCTCAACCTTCTCGGCACGCGCGAGCCTGCGGTGTACGGGCGCGACACGCTGACCGACATCGACGGCCGTTTACGACGGCTGGCGAATGACCTGGGCGTCAACGTCGAAACATTCCAGTCGAATGCGGAGGGCGCACTCGTCGATCGCGTCCAGGCATCACGCGGCGCCGCGGACGCCATCGTGATCAACGCCGGTGCGTACACACACACCAGCGTGGCAATCCGCGATGCCCTGGTCGCATGCGAGCTGCCGGTGATCGAAGTTCACCTGTCGAATACTTACAAGCGGGAGGCGTTTCGCCACCGCTCGTTGATTGCGGACATCGCTGTCGGCCAGATCGTCGGCTTTGGCGCCGACAGCTATCTTCTCGGTCTACGTGCGGCGGCGAGCCTGTTGCTCCGTCACAAGGAGGCGTAGGCTCAGCGCGGTCGCGCCGCACCGGATGTGAAGGTGTGCTTCAGTCGGCGCCGTCGCGCGTGCCGTTCCTGAGCCAACTCAATCAGTCGGCTGATCAGTGCGCCGTAGGCCAGGCCAGACGCTGCCCACATCTTTGGGTACATGCTGATTGTCGTGAACCCCGGAATGGTATTGATCTCATTCACGTACAGCGTTCCGCTGGCGCGCTCGAGGAAGAAGTCGACGCGTGCCATTCCGGCGCATTCGAGCAGCTGGAACGTGCGCACCGCGAGTTCGCGCACGGCTGCCGCCTGCGTCGGGGAGAGGGGTGCGGGAATTTTCAGCGCGGCGCCGTCCTCGTCGAGATACTTTGCCTCATACGAGTAGAATTCCGCCCGCGGGCAAATCTCCCCGGGAACCGACGCTTCGGGTGAATCGTTGCCGAGCACCGCGCACTCGATCTCGCGTGCGTCGAGACCCTTCTCGATGACGACCTTGTCATCGTACTCGAACGCCGCGGTTACTGCGGCGGGCAGAGTGTCGATCGTGTTCACCTTGGTGATCCCGACTGACGATCCGAGGTTTGCCGGCTTCACGAACAGGGGCAAACCGAGTTCGACCGCGCGTTTGGTGAGGCCCGGAGCGTCCGTGGCCCACGCCAGTCTCGTTGCGGTGAGAAACGGTGCAATAGGAATACCGGCGGCTTGAAGCAGACGTTTCTGCACGTCCTTGTCCATCCCCACCGCGGACCCGAGGACTCCGGCGCCGACGTACGGAATGTCCGTCAGTTCGAGAAAGCCCTGCACCGTCCCGTCCTCGCCGTAGGGGCCGTGCAGTACCGGGAAGATCACGTCGAGCCGCCGGACGGGCGTCGCAGGTCGCTCGGGATCGATGAGCTCTGCCATGCCGGGCGCGGGGAGCAGGATGATCTGGCGCCCCGCGTTATTGACCACAGGGAGCGCGACCGAGGTGAGTTGCAAAAAGGCCGCCTCGTCGAGGAGATGCCAGCCGCCACTGTGATCGATACCAATCAGACTGATGTCGTAGGTGTCGCGGTCGATCGCTTCGACGACACTACGTGCGGACCGCAGCGAGATTTCGTGCTCGCCGGAACGCCCGCCGAAAAGGATGCCGACATGAATTCGAGTTGCGCGTTGACTCACCCCGTCCACCTCGGCGGCGAACATTAACATACTTTCCGTGGAGGCTCACTCCACGACCGTGAAATCATTGGACTTGCACCGCCGTGTGAAGTGGAGTACACCGGGACACACCAAGACAGCAGGATTCCAGGAAGATGAAGCGACTGCAGCATTCAGCCCAAGCACGACACTCGCGACGCGACGCGTTCGCATGGGTGTCTTGGTGCGGAGCGGCTACGGCGTCGTTCGACGTCGTGGTGATGCTGGGTACGCTCGTGACCACCAAGATTAACCCGCGCAGGGTGTCCGGTGGCCTTCCAAGGGAGGGTAGTTCGTAAGAGAAGATCCAAAACCCCTTGAAGATAGAAAGGCCACCGGGCGGATGCTCGGTGGCCTTTTTTTTGGTTTTTCAGTCCCCGCGTGGGGCGGGGGCATTGGAGCTGGGTTTCCAGCCCCAAGTAAATGATCCGGAGAGGAGGAGCAGCAAATGGCACGGATCGATGCACAGTTGGTGGCACAGCGGTTGAGGGAGGTAGTGGCGGATGAACCAAAGGCGTTCGCATACGAGATCGGCGTTAGCCTGTCGGCGCTCTACAACTACCTGAACGGTCGGATTCCCTCGACCGAAGTGCTGTTCCGCATCGCTTGCCACACCGGCCGGCCGATGGAGTGGTTTCTCGGCCCCGTTGGAGTGGACAGTGTGGACCTCATGGTCGAGGCAAGTCGTCGCAATAGCCCGGTGGCCGCCGCCGTGAGCCACTGAGTCGTATGCGGATTGAACAGACGGAGTCCTCCTGGCGCGGAGGACGGACAAACTAGGCGCATTCCCCGAACACGCACCCTACCCGTGCGCGCGCGGTGGGGTGCCTGAATCGGAGGTGACGTATGGCATGGTTTGCTTTTGCGGTTCCAGTTCCCGGACCTGTGGAGTTCGGCACACTGGGCTGGTTCAGCGTGATCGCGCAACTTGTGGTGTTCGCGCCGCTGTGGCTGGTGGCGCGCCAAGCCTTGGGCTTCGGCAGGACCGAGGCTGAACGTCCGCAGCTGAGGGTCGTCGAAGGTCGCAGGGCGTTGAGCCCGCGGGCGGCTTGAGAGCTGCCGGAAACAGAGACGATGGGGGGAGAGCCTGCGGGGCTCTCCCCCCCCGATGCGGATCGTCTCCAGACGCGGTGGTGGTAAAAGAGTGGCGAAGTGGTGTGGCGATCCGACGGAGCGAATCAGGAAAAGAGGCACAGGCGGTAGCCCAACCTCTCAACCGCCGCTCCGATACTTGAAGGCCCGCCCGCGATGCGTGGATCCCTGCAACTCGATGAACAGCAAGCCGCGCATGACCATGACAAAGTAAACAAGCAAACCTAGGAGCGCGGCCTGTGCGTACGTCGCGGCACCGTTCAGCGGCACCGAGGCGGCTGCATAGAGGAGCAGCGCCGCTGCGATGTTTGCCGGGAACCATTCGATCCAGTTGGCCGCCACGAAGGCATAGCTCTCAGAGAGCAATTGCACCGAAGTATAGTGCCCGAGGTAGATCAACTCGGGCACCGCATTGAAGAACACGAAGATAGCCAACTGTATGCACCGCAGGATCAGCCGCCCCTGCGGCATCTGCAGAATCGCGGGCGTAGCCAGGCTGAAGAAGATCCACGAAAGAAAAGCCACGCCGACAACGTCCCACAAATAGCGGCCGAAGCTGCTTCGAAAATCCTCGAGGCTCACCCGTGACGTCCGCACGATCATCTCGACGAGATACAAGAAGGACCCGACGCAGGCCGCCCACACCAGGCTCAACAGGAAACCACCGGCGATCCCGAGCATCGGTGCGAATATTCCCGTTGCCGACATGACCGCGGAGTAGACGAACACTGAACCGAGCACGGCCCAGTTTCTCACGGCCAGAATGCCGGCCCGGCTGAAAACCCGCCGGTAGATGTCAAGGGTAACGAGCAGCCACTCCACAAATCACACCGCTACAAGCGCCGAACTCTATCGATGCCGGCGCGCTCCGTCAAACTGTACCGGTGCCTGAATTGTCGGGCGCGCACTGTCTCACCGCGCCGGTACGCCCTCGGCGGCAGTGGAACAAACGCGCGTTGTTCCACTGCTGCGAGGCGCGCGGCGCAAGGCTGATTTCTGACAGGTCGTGTCAGCGGATGCTGGCGGGTGGCTGCGCCGCACGTGCTCTGATGTCACTGAGCCGTCGTGTCAGGGCGCCCCATTCGTCCCTCAGTGCCCGCGGAACTGGCTCGCGCAGCATCTGCGTCCATGGTGGGCCATCGACCGGCCCGCCGATGATACTGTGCTCCACCGCCCGGATCAGGTCAGGAGATGGACGC
>CAZTDK010000377.1:0-6520 GCA_964611965.1 uncultured Binatia bacterium (SeqCode)
CGGTTGGAGTGAGACGGTTGCTGGTTTGCTCCCGGACCGGCACGACCTCGACGCCCTGAACATCGATCGGCCGGTGATCGTTGTGCACTTCAGCTTGCATCAGTGCGTTGTCAGTTCGCGGGGTCTCGATGCGCTTCAAATCGGCAAGACGACGCCCGAGCCAGCGGGTGGCACAATCGTCCGCGACGCCGACGGCGCGCCCACCGGATTGCTGATCGAGCGTGCCTGGAGCGCGGCGCATGCACGCTCCCTCGCCGGGTACAATGATCCCGACCGCTGGGCTGAGTGCGTCGCGGCACGCGCCCGCACGCTGATCCGCGACGGCATCACTTGCGTCCACGATGCCGCGTGCGCACCGTCGGCGGAGGCCGTCTACCGCGCCATGACCAAGGCCGGGACCTTACCCATTTCGGTATTGATGATGCCCCACGCCGAGGCCATCCTCATGGCGCCACCGGCATCGCGCCTCGACGGTCCCGTGACGGGCGATGGCGACGAGCAACTGCGCGTCGGGGCGCTCAAGCTGTTTGCCGACGGCGGCGTTGCGCCGGCCATCGACGCGGCGACCCAGGGCATGCGCCTGACGATGGGGACGGAGTTCAGCGATCTCAGCGAGCACGTGGTACGTGCCGTGTCACGCGGCTTCCGCGTCGCCGTCCACGCCATGGGGAACGTCGGCATGGCGACAGCGCTCGACGCCTTCACGCGCGCCGCGCGGGCACGACGCGACGATGATCACCGCTTCCGCATCGAACACGGCACGCTGGCGTCGCCGGCGCAGATCAGACAGATGGCGGCGCTGGGTGCTGTTGGGGTCGTACAACCGGGATTCGTCAATCACATGGGCGCTCTGGTCGAAGGCTTGACGTTCGACGACGAGATCTGGATGCCATTCGGCGCGATGGCCGACGCCGGCGTGCGCCTCGCCGCATCTTCCGATGATCCGTGCGCCATCCACGCGCCACTACAGACATCGATGCACGGCGCCACGCGGCGCACCGGCTCCGGCACCGTGCTCGGTCCCGAGCAAGCCGTCGACTACGAGGAGTGGCTGCGCGCCTACACCACGGGCGCCGCCTATGCCGGTGGACAAGAGGATGAACGCGGCAGCCTCAGCCCCGGCAAACGTGCCGACATGGTTGTCCTCGAAGGGCGGCTCGATGCGTTGCAACCACCGCGGGTGGCGCAGACCTGGATCGCCGGCGAGCCGATCTATGAGGCGGACGCGTAGGACACCGACGGGGGCGCCGAAAGACGACCGGTTGCAGCGTCGGTTGCAGCTGCGTAGCATGCGGCTGTGCAACTGTGGAATACGGTTCTCAACCTCTTCTACCCGCCCAGCTGTTACGGGTGCGGCTGTCCCACTGATCTCCCACGCTTCTGCGGCGCCTGCGACACGCGGATCGCTCAGCCGCGGTCGCCGCTGTGCACCATTTGTGGGGTGCCGTTTCGCACGCGCGACGGGGCCGATCATCCGTGCAGCCGCTGCCTCGCTCACCTGCCGCACTTCGGCCGCGCTCGCGCTTGCGCCATCTACGATGGCAACGACACGGTTGCACGGACCAGCACCACTGGTAGCGAGCCGCTGAAGGCGGTGCTGCAACGCTACAAATACAATCGCGATGTCAGCCTGGCACCCACGCTGGGCGCGTTGCTAGCCCGGCGCGCGCCGCTCGCGGCTGCGGCGTACGACGTGATCATTCCCGTGCCGTTGCACATCAGCCGCCTGCGTTGGCGGGGCTTCAATCAAGCGCACCTGCTGGCGCGCCACCTTCCCGGCCAGGGCGTGATCGATCCCTATTCCTCGACGCGCATCCGACCGACGCGGCCACAGGTCGACCTGCGCGAGTCGGAGCGCCGGCGCAACGTTGCCGGCGCCTTCCGCGTCACCCGTCCGGAGCGCATCGACGGACAACGCATTCTGCTCGTCGATGATGTCCTCACCACCGGCGCCACCGTCGACGAATGCGCCGGGGCACTGCGGCGGGCCGGAGCCCGCAGCGTCGACGTGCTCGTCCTCGCCCGGGCCGTGCAACACTGAGGCCTGCAGCCGGCATCTTTTCTATGCGACCGCTCCCCGTTGGGTCGCTATGCGCTGCCGTCGCAAGCGCGCTGCTGTTTATCGACCTCGCTGTCCGAACCAACGCGCTAGCCTATAATCCGCCCCCGGTTGCTCGCTGCATCGCACCAAGTCCGATAGGCTGCGCATACTATGGCTTCCGACGATCGCCGGCGCTGGGAAGAGCGCTATGCGGCAGGTACCTGTGGGCCCGAACGCGCGCCGGCGGAGTTCCTCGTTGCGCACGCGGACCTGCTCCACGGGCGTATCCTCGATGTTGCCGCTGGAAGCGGGCGCAACGCGCTCTTCCTCGCGGGCCGTGGCAACACCGTCGACGCCATCGACATTTCCTTCACCGCCTTGCAGCACGCGCGTGTCGCGGCCGCCGCTGCCGGCGTCGCGGTGCGGGCGATCCAAGCCGATCTCGAGGCCTTCCCGCTGCCGCTGGCGCGCTATGATGCCGCCATCAATATCCGTTACCTGCAGCGCCCCCTCTTCGCGGCGCTGCAACGCGCCGTGAAACCCGGCGGCATCATCCTTTTCGAAACCTTTCTGATCGACCAGCAGGCGTTCGGCCACCCGCGCAATCCCGTGCACATGCTGCAACCCGGTGAGCTGCGTCTGGCCTTCGCCAGTTGCGAGATCCTCGCCTACAGCGAAGGTCTGGTTGACGGCACCGACGGCCCCGCATACCTCGCGCGCCTGCTGGCACGGCGGCGCGCATAAGCAGGGCCGGCATTGAGTTTCCCGCTGCGCTGTGACAAGTCCTCCACGATGATATGGACTCGTGTAATCGTGTTGATCCTCGCGCTCGCCCTCCAGGCGGGTTGCACTGGTGGCGGTTCCGGCTCGACGACGCCGACCGCGTCATGGGAGAAATTCCGGCATGACCTCGGCAATACGGGCGTGGGAATCGGCGGGGTTGTGAAGAATCCAGGCGGAACACCAACCCCAGTCTCCATCCTGTGGTCGACCAAGATCGACAATAACCCGATCTCGGCATCTCCCGCGATCGGGATAAACAATACCCTTTTCGTCGGCAGTGAGGGAGGCATCCTCGCCGCTCTCAACCTTTCGGACGGGACCAGTGTGTGGCCGAGCTCCGTCGATAGCTGCGGGGCATGCCCGTCGACTTCAGCATGCAACCCGCCCCCGGACACTGGTTTGGGGACGCTGATCTCCTCGCCCGCGGTGTACAACAACAACAACGGAACCAACATCGCCGTCGCCTCGAAGGAAGGCAACATCTACGCCTTCCAATTTAGCACCAACAATAATCCCGTCTGCGTTTTCTGCTTCCAGCCGGCATGCACCGACTCCACGCTGCCGCAAGGGGCGCACGTTTCCTTCATCTCGTCGCCGAATTTCACGATCAATCCCAACACGTTTAACGTGGCCGGTGTTTTCATCGGCGCGGTCGTGACTGACGGCAGCGGCAACACGAGCGGCAGACTGTACGCCCTCAACGCAAATGGCTCGATCAAATGGCAGTTCCCCCGGGTCGCCCCCCCCGCGTCGCCGACGCCAACGGCCGGTGTCGGGACACCGACGCCAACGCCCGGTCAACCCTCAACCATCGGTGCGATTACGTCCTCGCCCGCTATCGGGCTCGGCAGCACCGTCTACTTCACCACAGATGACGGCTTCCTGTACGCGCTCACCTCGAGCGGCAATTTCCTTTGGAGGACGGAGTTGGCGGGCGGCGCGGACGTTTCCGTCGCGCCTTCCGCGGTGGCCAATGCGACGAACATCATCGCAAGCTCTGCCAACGGCGTCATCCTGGCCCTGAACACCGACGGCTCCGCCAGCTGGGGATCGGACGCAACTTCCGGCGATGGTTTTGCCAGCTCTCTCGCGGTCGGCCCACCCGCGCAAACCCCTTCACCAACACCTGGATCACCGACACCGGTGCCGCTCACGCCAACATTGACGCCGGTCCCTGGCACCTCGTTGACTGTGGTGGTGGGCGTCAGAACGTCGGGACGCATCACGCTGATCGACGCGGCAACCGGCGTGCCCATGCCGTTTCTGGTGCGGACGCCGATCGCCGCGTGCGCAACGCCCAGACCGAACGAGAGGCAGTTGTGCTCGTCACCCGCGTTGTCGAGCGACGGCTACATCATCGTCGGCGACCAAGACGGCCTGTTGCATGCGATCAGTACGCTCGACGGAGCCGAACCGAACCCATGGAATTTCCCGATAGCCTTGGTTCCCAACGCGCAAGCCACTCCGGCGCCGATCCGTTCGTCTCCAGCGCTGGATGGCAACGGCGTGGCATATGTCGGCTCTGACGATGGCTACGTGTACGCCGTGGGGCCGAAATGACCGCGCGCAGCCGGATCACCCTCGCGGCGCTGCTTGGCCTGACACTGGCGAGCTGCCACAGCGGTAACAACGCGCCCACCTGTAGCTTCAACGACCCCGCACAGTTCCTGCCAACTCCGGCGCCGAACACCGAGAACGGATCGACGTGGCCAAAGTTTCGCGCCAATGTGCAGAACACCGGCGCCGTGACCAACGTCACCGTCTCGGCCAATCCGGAAGTCAAGGCGATGTTTCCAGCAGCGCCGCAGCCCACGCCACCCGGCCCTTTCATCGCTTCCCCAGCGCTCAACTCACCGGCACTCAACAATGGCAACCTGGCTGTCTACATCGGGTCGACCAATCACATCGTGTACAAGCTGAACGCCAGTGACCTCAGCCAAGATACGAGCTTCAACCTGGTCTTGTCGCAGGCCATCACGAGCACGGCGGTTGTGGGAGCGCGGGACAACCAGGATGCGGTTTTCGTCGGCGCCGGTGATGGATTCCTTTACGGAGTGAACGCAACCGGCGGCTTCCAAGAAAACTATTGGCCGTTTCCGTTCGCCTCGTACGTCAGCGCCTCACCGACCTTGAGCCTGACCGATGGCACGGTGTACGTGGGAGCGGAGAGCGGCCTCTTCAGCGGAGTCTGTCCGAACGGCATCGTGCGCTTCTCCGGAAGCACGACGAGCATCGAGTCGTCCGCGGCCATTGGGCCTGATGGGTCACTCTACGTCGGCTCCTCCGATCGTCAGTTACGCGCCTTTCAAAATGACGGCCCCTTAAAGTGGTCTTTTGCCGCCTCGGCGCCGATTATCACCGCCCCGGTGGTGGAGGTTCAAGGCAGCAGCACGTTCGTGTACACCGCCGACCTCGCTGGACATGTCTTCAAGCTGAATGCCATTGCCGGGCAACCGGTTGCCGGCTTCACCTTCCCATCCTTCACGACCCCGCGCGTCGCGCCCATCTCATCGTCCCCCGCGCTGGCGAATGGCCATCTGTACTTCGGCACCGACGATGGCACGTTGTACGCCATCAATACGTCTGACGGCAGCGTCGCGTGGACCATCCCCACCGGAGGAGCAATCGTTTCGTCGCCTGCTGTGGCGATCGGGAATGATGTGGTCGTCGTGGTCGGCTCGAAGGACGGCAACCTCTACGTGGTGGTGGACGAAGACAGCACCATGACGCCACCATACACCGCTATCGCTCTGTGCAACGCTGCCCTCACGGGCGGGGCGTGTGATGGCAGCGTGTGTAGCCAGCCACTTTGTGCGGATAATCAGCCGCAGCAGATCGAGTCGTCACCGGCCATCGGGCAGGACGGCACCATCTATATCGGCACCGACGGCGCCCGCGTCTTTGCCCTCCAGTAAGGCCTGCAGCCGGCGTCTTTTCTATGGGCCGCTCCCCCCTTCGGGGAGCCTCAGGACAGGATTGGTCGCTGGGGGGGTGCCGGCGCTGCACCTTGGTGGGGGGGAATGCCGGCAAAATCCCCCTTCCTTACGGGACTGTCGATCTTCTCGGATGTAGGGGCGATTCGGGAATCGCCCCACACGACGCTGTCGATTCGACGCGCCCTTTCGGGCAGTTCCCGAACTGCCCCTACACGCGAGATGTCCGAACCCGAAAAATCGATAGGCCCTTACCAAGGAGGTGCCGGGGAAGGTTACACGTCAAGGAGCGGGAGCGCCGCAGCGCCGACGCCGCGCGAGGAGCACGCCTGCCGCGAGCACGGTGAGCCACCACACTGGTGGCGAGACTGTCGCGGACATCGTGCAGCCGAAGGTGCTGCCTCCTCCACCTGACGACGGGGTCGGAGTCAAGTCCGTGGTCACGCGGGTCCGGGTTGGGACGACCGTCCGTGACGTTGGCGGGGGTGGCGTCGGCGTACCCGGCCCTACTGTAGCAGTCGATACCCTCGTGGCTGTTGCCACCGGGGTCACGGCAGCACCCTTCGTGGTGTTCCGCAGCAGCGTCACGCTATTTCCAGCGCCGTTGGCGACGACAATGTCGAGCAGACCGTCACCGGTCATATCCGCCAGGGCCAGATCCGTCGGTCCCTGCCCCACGGCAAACGCCTGCGCCGGGCCGAAGCTTCCCAACCCACTGCCCGCGAACACGGTCACGATGCCGGCACCACTCTCCACTACGAGA
>CAZTDK010000378.1:0-6514 GCA_964611965.1 uncultured Binatia bacterium (SeqCode)
AGGGGGGTCAAAATTGGACGCCGATCGGGGGTCAATTTTGGAAGCCGATTGACAGCCGAGGGTCGGATCTGGCTTGGTCAGCAGATCAAAGAGCGCGAGTTCTTCCTCCGACAACCCCTCGCTCACACTCCGCTGCTCCTCCGCGTTGAGACCCTGGACGAAGCGTAGCAGATCGTCGAAGAGCCGCTCGATGTTCTTGCTTCCGGCGTTGTACTCGTCGATGAGCTTCTGAAACTTCGCCAGATAGTCCAGGCGGGAGCGGTTCAGTTGCATCATTGCCGTGAGCTTGCGGTGGATCGCCGCGCGCAGTTTCTCGATCTCCGTATGCTTGCGCCCCGCTGCAAACTTCGCCTTCAGAGCATCGAAGTCGATCTTCGTCAGATCCACGAGGGTGCCGTAGGTTTCGGAGGTGTCGTGGATCACGTACCCCTTCGCATCGATGGATTCATCCAATAGTTTCTCCACATCGGCCATGACTTCGGAGATGTCGGCGGGGGGGAGCAGCGTGCGGATCTTCTCGGCGATCACCGCCAGCAGAACGCAGGCGGGCATGAACTCACTGGCGAAGGGATCGGGCAGGATCGCCTTGTAGAGTTTGGCGACGTTGCCCGCGAGTAGCAGGTACTTGCGCTTCGACTCGTCATTGACGACGATCGCCTCGACCGCGTCGTCGAGCAGTCGCACGCGCTCGAAGCCTGGAGCGACTCGAATCTTGGCCGGATCGATGCCGCGCTCCACGCAGTGCGCCTCCGCGTCAGCGATTGCCTTCTTCAGGTACTCAATCAGCTCTGCCTTGTCCCTGATCGGCGTGTCCGTACCGCCGCCTGGAGTCGGTGCGGCGTAGATCGCCAGCGCTTTTTGCAGGTCGCGGAAGATGCCGACGTAGTCCACGATCAGCCCGTTGACCTTGCCCTGGGCGACGCGGTTGGCGCGCGCGATGGTCTGCATGAGCGTGTGGTTGCGCATCGGCTTATCGAGATAGATGGTCGAGCACGACGGCACGTCGAAGCCGGTCATCCACATGGCGCACACGAACACGATCCGCAATGGATCGCTGGCGCGCTTGAACTTGGTGTCGAGATCCTCGGTCACCAGCCGCTTGCGGTGCGGCGCAATGTCCAAGCCCTTGTCTTTCATGTCTTGGACTTCGTTCTGCGCCTGCGACACCACGACCGCCATGTCGGTCTGTTCCAGGTAGTTGATCTTCCTCTCCAAGATTTGCCGCTCGTCATTGCTGGCCGACGCGCGCGCGGTTCGCAGCTCCGGGAGGTGGCGATGCCAGAACTTCTGGACCTTGTCGTACATTCGCACCGCTGTCGCCTTGTCGACGCAGACCACCATCGCCTTGCCCTGGTAGCCGCGACCTGTGAAGTGCGCGACGATGTCCTCCGCGACTTTTTCGAGCCGATCGTCCCGCGTGATCAGGTGGTACTCGCGCGCAAACTCCCGCTCCAGCTTCTTCTCCTGCGCCTCGTCGAGTTCCGCAGCCTCCAGCAGGCGCTCCATGTCCTGGTTGAGGTCTTTGTTGTTCAGTTGCAGTTCGGGGATGCGGTTCTCGTAGAACAACGGGACGGTGGCGTGGTCTTCTACCGATTGGCGGTACGTGTAGATGCTGACGTAATCACCGAAGACCTCGCGGGTCTTCTCCTCGCCGACCATGAGCGGCGTGCCCGTAAATCCGATGAACGCGGCATTCGGCAGGGCGTCGCGCATGTTCTGGGCGAACGTGTCGTACTGGCTCCGGTGCGCCTCGTCGGTGATGACGATGATGTCCGCACGGTCCGACAGCTTCGGATGTCGCTTCCCCTTTTCGGCGTGAAACTTCTGGATCAGCGTGAAGACGTAGCGATGGTCCTCGGTCAGCAGTTGCCTGAGGTGCTCGCCGCTCGTTGCCTGTGCCTGCTTCTCGGTGATGGCACCGCAGGCGACGAACTCTTTGTAGATCTGATCGTCCAACTCGTCGCGATCGGTGACGACAACAAAGGTCCAGTTGCCCGGCAGCGTCCGCAGGATCTTCTGCGAGAAGAACATCATCGAGAGGCTCTTGCCGCTGCCCTGCGTGTGCCAGAACACGCCGAGACGCCCGCGCTTCTCCTTCAACTGGCGAACCGCGTCGATTGCACGGTTGACGCCGAGATACTGATGGTTCTTGGCGACGATCTTCGCGAGGTCGCCTTTCAGCTCCTCGAAGGCGGAGAAGTTCTCGACGAGATCCAGCAGGCGCGGCGGCGCGCAGGTGCCGCGAATCATCGTTTCGAGCGAGACGATCCCGGCTTCGCCCTCGTCGTTGATACGTTTCCACTCGGCGAAATGCTCCCAGCCTGCGGTACTGCTGCCGATGCGGCTTTCGCTACCGTTCGAGAGGATGACGACGGCGTTGTACCAGAAAAGCTGCGGTATGGTCGTCTTGTAGTCTCGCAGATTTTCCGTGAAGGCATTCTCCAGGCGCTTGTGGGTTGCTTTGAGTTCGACGAATACCAGCGGGATGCCGTTCACGAATCCGACAAGGTCACAGCGCCGCTTGTACATTTCGCCGGAGATCCAGAGCTGCGAGGTGAGGAAGAAGTCGTTGTTGGCGGATTCACGCCAGTCGATGACGCGGACAGTTTCGACGCTCTCGCTGCCATCCTCGGCACGGACCTTCACTTTCACGCCATCCTTCAGCAAGTGATAAATCTCGCGGTTGGCGTTGGCGGCGCTCATCGCGGAACGACTGCGCGTCAGCTCTTCGATGGCGAGCGAAAACGCTGCAGGTGGTACATCTGGATTCAACTTCTCGATCGCCGCCTGCAACCGGCGGGTGAGGACCACTTCCTGATCGGTCTGACGTCCAAGCGTGCTCGGTCGGTCGAAGGTCTCGTGGTAGACGTTGGCCGTCGTCCAGTTGAGCCTCCCAAACAGCGCAATCGCGGGTTGTTCGACGAGCGCGTCTTCGGAGTAGTCGCTGGCGGCGGGCGGCGGACTCACGCAGTGGCCTCCAGCGGCAATTCGGAAGCGTTCGACACCTCGATCTCGCCGGAGATCAGCTTGGGCAATAGCAAATCACGAGCAATGCAGAGGTTTCGGTTGCGCTTAGCGAGATTGATGATTTCGGCCAGCAACGGTTCAACGAGGCCATCGAAGTGCGAAGCCGTCTCGGGATCGGAGATGATCAACTCCAACCCTCCAACTGATTGCTGGTTAATGCCGGGTTGCGCGGCATTGGCGTTAGTTGCCCGAATCGCCTGGATCGTGTCAGGCTCTTGCAGCCAAAGGTAAAGGGCGTTTTGGGTCAGGCGGAGCCTATTGGCGCGGAGGAGAAATACGTGCTCGTTCACGCAGCATTGTGAGTGAGGGAATCCGTCCCGAAAGTAGGATGACTTACCGATGTACGCGCCGTCCTTGTAGATTGCGATGTCTCGGTCCCGCACTACGCCTTTACGCATTTGCTCGAAAAACTCGTGTGAGACGAACTTGTCCTTTGCGAAGTCATATCTCCCGACACCGATGATGTTCTCGGCACCGATGCTCGGAACGCCTTCCTTCGTCTCACCAACTCCACCTTTGGGTCGCTTGCCGGATTCAAGCGTGACAAGCTGCTCGCCGAGCGTCGTAACTTCCCACCCCTCGGGAATTGCTCCGAGAGGTGACTCCATCATCTTCACCTTCTGATGGCCGGGGAAGCGGAAGAGGACGAACCACTCACGGTATAGCGCCAGCGCCATCTCCTCCAGAATGGCGATGCGACGGGCATTGTTCTCAATCAGGGCGTCGTAAGCGGAGAGGATGGAGGCGACATGCTTCTGACGCCAGATCGTGGGTAAATGCATCTCCAAACTTTCAATCTGGGTGGGGCTGACATTCGCCTGATTGGCAGCCCCGTGGGCCATCACTGCTATCTCTCTTCGAGTTTGCTCGGCGAGCAAGAAATAATAGAGGAAACGACTGTCGCATTCGGCTGGTCTTCGAACGATAACCTTTCCCACACGCTGGTTGAGCAGGCAAGGGCCGAGGCCCGAAGGATGCAGCGCCACGCGTCCGACGACCGAGTTCGGTTGGTTCAGGTGAGAGCCAGTCAGGGAAATAAGAATATCTCCGGGGTTGACGTGGTACTTTGAATCCAATGAGAGAAACGTTGGGTTCACGCATTCTGCATTTGACAAGTCCACGAATCCTACGCGAATGTTGCCAATCTTAACAACGGGGATACCGTCCGAGACGAACTCACTGCTGCGGAAGGCGTAGCCAGAGATAACGTTCGCGACCTCACGGAGGCACTTTCGCGCCTCCCTGCTGCGACACTCCATCAAATCAATCCTTCTAGGATTGTCGAGACGTTGCGACTGATTCGTTCCTCCAATTCTTTCGCCTCGACGTTAAGTTTCTCCAGCTCTTCGTTTAATTCTTCCAATCGCGCCGCGAAGTCGAACTCGTGCGGCGCGCGGTCGGCCACTCCAACGTAGCGACCGGGATTGAGGCTCCAACCCTGAGCCTCGATGTCTTTAAGGCTCGCCACTCTGCACAAGCCGGCCACATCGGCGTAGTGCAGAGAGGGGAACTTCTCGGCAAGCAGAGCCTTGCTGCCGTTTGTGATCTCGGGCTGCTCGCCGCGGTAGAGCCGCACGATGTTGCCGAAGAATTCGATGTGCTCGGGCAGGAAGTCGCGGTGGGCGCGGTCGATCTGGCGATAGATGTGGCGCGCGTCGAGGAAGAGCACCGAGTCCTTGCGTGTGCTCGCCCTGCCCTTGTCGAGGAACCACAGCGTGCAAGGCAGCGTGACGGTGTAGAAAAAGTTCGAGCCGATGGCGATGACCACGTCCACCGCGTGCGATTGGATTAGTTGCTTGCGGATCTCCAGCTCGGAACCGCGTGCGTCGGCGGCGGAGTTCGCCATCACGAAACCCGCGCGCCCCTTGTCGTTCAATGACGAATAGAAAAGCTGAATCCAGAGGTAGTTACCGTTGTCGGTGCTTGGCATCCCAAGCGGGAAACGGGCTTTGTCGTCCTTGATGCGCTCCTTGTTGATCCGATCGACGTTGAACGGCGGATTCGCCATTACGAAGTCGAATTGTCCCGGCGACTTGTTCAGATCCTCGTAGTACGAGTTCGCCTCGCGGATGTCGCCGGAAAGCCCGTGGACCGCAAGATTCATCTTGCACAGGCGAACCGTCTCGGCGACCTTCTCCTGACCGTAGACCATGATCTCGGCGCTTGGGTTCTTCTTGTGGTTCTCGACGAAGCGGGCCGACTGCACGAACATGCCGCCTGACCCGCACGCCGGATCGTAGATGCGCCCGTGGAACGGCTCCATCACTTCGACGATCAGCCTGACGATCGAGGTTGGGGTAAAGAACTCGCCGCCCTTTTGCCCCTCGGTCATCGCAAACTCGCCGAGGAAGTACTCGTAGATCTTCCCGAAGGCATCGCCCTCGATGTCCATCGGAATCGACGCCATCAGCTTGAGCAGTTCGATGAGCGTCGCGTTCTCCAGCGCCGTGTAGGTCTTCGGAAGAATACCTCGTAGCTCCTCGTTCTCCTCCTCAATTGCCTTCATGGCGTCGTTGATCGACTTTCCGAGGTTGTCGCGCTCGGTGAGCTGGAGCAGCGTCGAGAACCGTGCTGCCTCCGGTAGGAAGAGCACGCCGCGCGCCTGGTAGTCGGTCTTGCCGACCTTGCGCCGTGCAGTCGCCTTGCCGGTGAAGTCCTTTTCTGCCTCCGTGAACTTGTGATCCGCATAGCGCAGGAAGATCAGCCCGAGAACTGGGACGGAGTACTCCGACGCCTTGAGTTTGGAGTTCGCGCGCAGCTCATCGGCCGCATCCCAAAGGCGTTGCTCAATGTCCGAGAGGTTTCCAGGCATCATCTCTCCATCTGCAGATTTGTCAGTAGAATGTCGCGCCAGCTCAAATCGTGGCGATCACGTAGCGCCACTGGGCGATACCTGTCAACGAATGGTAGATACCTTCCTGCCGTCTCCCTCGACCACCCGCGTGTACTGTGCGTCGCCGGCGAGCCGCGCACCGCTACAGCCCCAGTTCGATACGACCGTGGGGAAGACCGTCGCGCGCGACATGCTCGACGAGTCCACGATTCTCTCAAACCGCTTCGGTTGCGAGTTTCAGGTAGAAGGCATATCCCGATCTACCGCGTGGGCAACCGTGAATTGAGCTATGAAAAAGCAGTCGCCACAAACGCGCTCACATCAAGTCCGAAAAGAGATGAAGCGCCGGAAGCTAGGTAAGAAGCTTCGGGGTCGCCTCAAGAGGCGCGGACTTGAAAGGGCTCACCGTTTAAGGATGGGTCTGAGGAGCACTGCGACGCGGTCGCGTGCTAGTTCCTCCGTGGCCGCCTTGAACGTCAACGCCCCGGAGATGTTTGTGCTCGAATTGCCGGTCCATCGCGACAAGCTAATGGAAATGCTTGACACCATCCGGAGACGCGTATTAGGCGAGCAGAAGCCCGTTTACGTGAATTTCAAGCCAACCACCCTGATGTTTCCATGGTACTTGCAACAGGCGGTTCAAGCATGGTTCAG
>CAZTDK010000379.1:0-6496 GCA_964611965.1 uncultured Binatia bacterium (SeqCode)
TGTCGAGCAGCGTGTTGATGAAGGTGCGGTAGGCGGCCGTCACCAGTGCCGGGGTCACCGCGCCGCCGGCGCGGCGCTTGACGATGAAGCCGCCCTTGGCGCCGGCGGGAACGATGACCGCGTTCTTGGCGGTTTGCGTGCGCATCAAGTCGTGAATCTCGGTGCGAAAGTCGTCAGGGCGATCGCTCAGGCGGATGCCGCCGCGGGCGACACGGCCGCCGCGCAGGTGGACGCCCTCGACGTGCGGCGCGTGCACGAAGATTTCGTAGAGCGGATGCGGGCGCGCTAGATGCGGGATGCGGGCGCAGTCGAACTTCACCGCCAGGGCCATCGGCTCGTGCGGCGCGGTAGCGGGCCGCTCGGCGCCGCGTCCGTTGCTGCCGCTGCGCCAGGCTTCGTCGCTCGTCGGTGCGTAGAAGTTGGTGCGCACGGTGGCGGCGACGGCGCTGAAGAGGGCGCGCAGGATGCGATCGTCGATGACGCCCGCGACGGCGGCCACGCTCGCAAAATAGTGCTGCTCGATCTCCGGCAACAGCTGGGCCAGGCGCTCGCGTGGCTGTCCGGGTTTCAGGTGATCGAACTTGGCGTCGAAGTACTCCCACAGCAGGCGGGCGGTCTGCGGATAGCTCACCAGCGCGTGGACGATGGCGGCGCGGCTCGCGGCCGTGCCGATTTGCGCGCCGTGATTCACATAGGTGCGCAGCAAGTCCACCTGCCGCCAATCGAGGTACGCGCCGACGATGAGCGCGTTCAAGCGGTCGTTCTCGGCGCGGCCGCGGTGCAGCATCGACACCGCCGGGGTCAGCAGCGGCGCGACCGCGGCGACGTCGAGGCGCGCGCGCGTCTGGTCTTGCACCCGAAACGTGTGGATGCTGACTTGCCCAACCTCGGGCATGCTGAACGTCAGTGGTTCCGCCGCCAAGACGGTGAGGCCGAGATTTTCCAGCACGGGAAGGAAGTCGCTCAGCACCAACTCCTCGTCGACGAGGTACAGCCGGAGCGCGGTGCAGCGCGAATCGCTGGCGTCGTTGGTCAGGTCGACCTGCAGCTGGCGCGACCCCACCAACGCTTCCAGGCGCTCGATGTCGCGCACCGCGACGGCGACCGCGGTCGCGGCTTTGTACTGATTCGGAAACACCGCCAGGTAGCGCGCCGACAACGCCGGGGCGCGGTCGCGCAGCCGTTCCCACAAGGCGTCGCGGAGCCGATCGTCCCAGGTGCGCAAGAGGTTGGCGACGCCGGCCTGCAGCTCTTCGGTCGGCACCAGCAGGGCCGCGGCCGCCGTCGCGAAATAGAAGTGCATGCGCACGTGATCGCTGTCATCGTCGATGACCAGGCGCTGCTCGAGCACCGCCTTGGCCGACAGCGCGGCGGCTAGCTGCGCCTCGACGCCGCGGTACAGCTGGTCCGAGAAACGCTCGCGCGGCACGATGGCCACCACGAACACGCCGCGCCCCAGCGCATCCAGCCGTTGCAGCACGCGCACGCTCTGGGGATGGGTGCCGCTGATGGCATCGAGGATGGTCCGAATCTCGGCGTGCAGCTCGGGCACCGGCGTGGCCAGCAACTCGACCTTGGGGATGCTGTTGAACGTCGACACGATCGCCTTGTAATCGTGCGACTCCTCCATGTCCCCTTCGCGCTCGTGGATCGCGGCCAGGCGCTGGCGCAGCAACGGGACAGTCGTCGGCTCGTCGGCGTACGCCTTCGACGTGAACAATCCGAGGAAGCGGCGTTCACCGACAACCACGCCGGCGGCGTCGAGCTCCTTGATGCCGATGTAGTCCATGTGCGCCCGACGGTGGATCGGGCTCTGGGTGTTGGTTTTGGAGACGATGAGCAGTGGCGGCTCGTTGAGGCGGCCGCGCAGGACATCCGGCAAGACGCCGCGGGTGGCGTAAGTCGAGCGCGTCTCGTTGCGGAGAATGCCGAGGCCGGAGCCGCGCCGCACCTCGGCGGTGCGCTCGGCGCCGTGGCCCGCGAAGGCGTACTCGCGATAGCCGAGAAAGACGAAACTCTTCTGCCCGAGCCAATCGAGGAAGGCGGCGATCTCCTCGCTATCGGTGCCCCAGGGCGTCGGCCACTGCTGTGCGCGCAGCAATGCCGCCGCATCCTGCGCCTTGGCGCGCATGGCCGGGTAGTCGTCGGTTGCGTTGACCACGTGTGTCAGTCGACGGGTGAGCGCGGCACGCAGCCGCTCGGCGTCGGCAATGCGATCGACCTCGACGTAGACCACCGACTCCTGGCGCCCGAAGCCGCCCGGCGGATCGACGGCGAACACCGTGCCGGTGGGGTCGCGCCGGATCGTCAAAATCGGGTGCAGCAGCGTGCGAATCACGCAATGAGCGTCTTGCAGGCAATCGCGCACGGTGTCGACGATGAACGGGCGGTCGCGCATGCAGGTCTCGACCACGGTCATTGGCGTGTCCCAGCCATCGTGGGTGATGTCGAGGTCCACCACGGCGACGCGCGGCTCTTCGAGCGTGGGTTCCTGAACGAAGCGGAAAGCCGAGAGCACCGCGGCGCCGAGCCGCGCCGGTTGGCCGGCCGCGAGCACATCGGCGCCCGCCTTGTCGAAGAGGTGCAGCACGAACGCATCGGCGAACGCGCGTTCGCCGGGAGCGACCTGGCTCGCCACGAGGCTGCGCAGCGCGGTGAGCTTGGAATCCCCCGCCGGCTCGGGCGCCGGTTGCGGCCGCTGGCGTTCGGCCATCAGCTGGGCGATGGCTTTTGAAAGCTCAGCCACGATGCCTCTCCCCGATGCTCGCGATCACGAGATCTCTTCGAATCCTTGCGCAAAGACGCGCCCCGCGTCCGACAGGCCGCCGTGTGCGAGGAATTGGTGCACCGCGGGCGCGGCGTCCGCCGCGGCGCACGACAAGCGGGCGCAGCCGTGCTGGCGGGCCCGCTCCTGGGCGAAGCGCAGGAGGGACGCACCGACGCCGCGGCGGCGCATCGCGTCCGCCACCACCAGGTATTCCAGGCGCGCCATCGGAGCGGCGGCCAACTGTCGCGCATAGGTCACGTGTACGAGACCGGCCAGCACCCCGTCAACCAGCGCCAGGTAGAAATCCGCGCCCAGGTCGTTGACCAGATTCCGGAAGCGGCGCAGCGTGGCGCGTTCAGGCGGCGGCAGCGCGGTGCCGCTCGCGGCCAACAGCTGCATGACCGCCGTGAAGTCGGTACGGCGGCCGCGGCGAATGCGTACGCGCGGTTCGGACATGGGTTTTGTCTTAGCACAAAAGGTGTGTCGGACTTGAAGGGCCGAGGGGGAGTATGTCGTGGCGAGGTTTGCCGAGCCGCACGCCCCGGATCGGTGGCGTCGGGCCATTCGGCCCGCAGAAGGGGACGCCCAGCGCCATGTCAACGCACCTCGCCAGTCCTCAGGCACCACAATGCCGCAGCCACGCCGCGTCCCCACTGAGTTGCCCGCGCCGTAGCGGCGCAGCACGCTGCGCCCAGGCGGAATCCCGAGCCATCCCGCACGCCCATCGCCACCAAGGTGCCTCTCGAACCTCAGCAGTTGCTGAACAACCACCGACGCTCACTGGTCATCGAGCCCGCGCCTCAGGATCGCGAGCCCGAATCGCTCAACCAGGAGAGAATTCTTCGCCTCATCGAGCCGGCGCGTCTCGACATTCAGCCGCCGCGTCTCGAATTCGGGACGGAGCTTCTCGACCGTGGCCGGCCGCTTGCCGACGTTGCCTCCTGCTCTCTCGACGACCAGAGAAATCTTCTCGAATTCGAGAGGATTTCTCTGGAATTGGTGATGCCCAAGAAGTCATTGACTTTACGTCCGATTCGCCTGCCGATCCTTGGATTTCGAGCACCAAAGAGCGACGGATGGCTTGTTGATGCACGTCGTTGACGACGAGATCGAACATTCTGCCGTCACACACTTCGAGAATTGCAAATCGTCGCGTTGAAAATGTGGCCTACAAAAAATTTGTGGCACCCGAGATCGCATCTTGTTTCTGTCGCCTTGCATATTACGAGGAAGATTGTGATTCGGCGACGCTCGTGCGCGAACGATCAACGCTGCCGACAAATTGGGGCAGCGCGCCGAATCGCCGAGTCGAATTCTTGCATGAGGATGAGCCTACGCCCTCATCCGCGGCGTTGCCCCAGGGCCTCGAGTTTGGACATTGCTGCGTGTCCAGATCGCCCCCCGCCGAGGGCTGAACCCCGCGGCTCAGTGAAAGAAAGCCCGGTAAGCCGGGCTGTGAACCGGCCGTTCCTTCATCCGAAATGAATTGCTCACGATCCACATGTTCACAGGCACCGCGCCACACCACGGAGCGTCGCTCGTGCACCACTGTAGCCCATCGTCAACGCGCAGATGAGTCACACATCACCCACTCGATTTCCTAAAGATTATTCTCGACAGGCAAACATTTTCGTGTCATACCGCGCACCATCACAATTGTGTTGGCGCGGCGAGTGTCGAGCTGGCGCTCGTCGTCTCACGAGAGGGAGGCGTGACATGGCGGCAGCGAAGAAGGTGCAGCGGAGGAAGCAGGCGCGGCGGACGAAGCCAGTGCGGCAACGGGCGCAGAACGGAAACGGTGTGGCGCCGCCGAAGCGGCGACGAGCAACGACGGCTGAATCACCCGACATCGGTGCCGAGGCCGTGCGGCATCTGGTGCGGGCGCCCGCGGACTACGCGGGCGTCGTGCGACAATTCGCCGATGCGTTGACGCGCACGAATTTCAAGGGTGAGATCTCGGCGTTCAAGATCCGCACGCTGTTGAGGCGCGGCGAACGCCTGGCGCAGCGCGCCGCGACCGCCGAGCACAAGGCGGTGATCGCTCGCCGCCAGCGCACGGTGCACGATTCCAACCTGTGGAAGGACGTCCTGGCGACCTGGCGTTTGGTCGGGGCCGCCATGCCGAATCATCCGGAGCTCGAAACGCCGTTCGCGTTCATGCAGGAGTACATGTCCATCGGCCGCCGCAATGGGCCACCGAGTACGCCGCCGGCGGCGTGAGGTTCCTCCACGCCGGAGCGGGCGTGCGCAGCCCGCTGGACACGCGGCGGCCGTGAAGTTTCGTCCGCTATCCGGCAAGGCGGGAGGTCGCCGAAGACGCACCGCCATGGGGCGAAATGACATTGGATTCGCGGCAGAAAGCAGCGTCCCGTGCCACGTGATGAGCCGATGGAAGCAGATGCCGTCTATCGCCCGAAAGGGCGCGCGTCCTAATTGGTGTTCGGCAGCGCTCTCATGACCACAACGACTTTGAGATCGAAACATGAGCGGCATGGATCGTTTTGCCCGGTCGAGAATTAAGCTGAAGATCCGGTGGACCGTTGCGGCCCTTGTTGGCACTTTAATGCTCGTGGTTGGCGGCGGCAATGCGAAGGAGTTGGTTGATAGTGCCGAAATCGATCGAGCAGTGATCTCGAACCTGTCGTTTTTGTACGGGATCAACTCGAAGGTCATCGCGCATGTCGATCTGACGATGCCGTTTGACACAAAATCTCAATGGACCCTCGTCGTTGCCAAGCAACCAGATGAGGAGAGCACTGTTACGAACGGAATGGACGAACCCGTAGGGGCTGTATCTGTCTGCTTCGTCAAAAATGCCGTACCGGACTGCTCCGAGGCGATGTTTCTGGCAAAATGGCGCGAACAGAACGTCGCATCAGTCTTTGGAGAAAGACCATTCTACGAACTATCTGCTGCCGATGTTGTCTATGCGAGACCTCGCAAGGCGCTGCCGCTCCTCATGATAAAGGCCAACACTTGGTGCGGGGCGAATGGAAGTCACGGAATCTTCACCTTCTTATTCGAGTACGACCGAAAGGCGGACGGGTTTCGCGCTGTGTTCTTCAACATGACAGGCAGCAATGGGAATCAAGAGACGCGATTCGTCGAGACCGGACCGCTGCTGGGTGGTGTCATCGTCGCTGATCCAGACGGCGGCGCCCCTGCGCCCACTCGCCGCAACCCATATGCGTACTCGGTGGAGGTGTACAAGCGGAATGCCGCGGGCATGTATGCGCGAGTCTTAGCCTATAGGGGCAGGACGAGCTATGGCGATGGCAACCCTCTCGCCGTCATCGACTCTGAAATGCCGGAAACCCTGCGTCGGCTTGGGCTCTGGAAGCCGGGTGATGCGTTGCCTGTTCCTCTGAGGATGCCTGCTGCGTGTACACGATTGGTCATGCGTAAAGGTGTCGAGTGGTGTGAGCCGAACAGCCGCATGGAGCCGACGCCGAAAGAAGGGCGCGGCTCACGCTGAGGCGTTCGGCGGGTATGGATTGAATGAAGCGAATCGCGGTCAAAGTTGCGATCCTTGTCCTTTTTGTCACGCTGTCGGCAGACGCAGCAACGGCGCAGCCCACTCCATGTTGCGTCGGTGACTGCGACGGCGATGGAGAAGTGATGATCAACGAGATCGTCGCGATAATCGGCATCACCCTGGGAAGTGGAACGTTAGATAGTTTCTGTCTCGAAATCAGTGTCGGCCGCTGTTTTCAAGGATAACCGAGGGCG
>CAZTDK010000380.1:0-6496 GCA_964611965.1 uncultured Binatia bacterium (SeqCode)
GCGCTTCGGCGTGCTGTACCAGAGCGGGGCGTTGTGGAGCTCGATGACCCTGGCCGAGAACATTGGCTTGCCGCTCGGCGAATACACCGATCTCACACCCGCGGCCATCCGCGAGGTGGCGGCCCTCAAGCTCGCCTTGGTGGGCCTCAAGGGCTTCGAGGATTTTTACCCGTCGCAGATCAGCGGCGGCATGCAAAAGCGCGCCGGGCTGGCGCGCGCCATGGCCCTCGATCCCGAAGTGCTCTTCTTCGACGAACCGTCGGCGGGTCTCGATCCGATCAGCTCGAAGCTGCTCGATGACTTGATTGTCGAGCTGCGCGACAGCCTGGGCACGACCGTGGTCGTGGTGACGCACGAGCTGGCGAGCATCTTCACCATCGCCAGCAGCAGCGTCTTTCTCGACGTGGAGACGCGGACCATGACCGATCTCGGTCCGCCGAAGGAGTTGTTACGCTCCGGCAGCCGCAACGTGCGCCGCTTCTTGAGTAGGGGGGGAAGTGATCAGCCATCGGTGACCGGGCAACCGTGACGATGGATCAGGCGCGATGAGCCCACGAGAGGACAGCACCGACTGACTGATCGCGGTGTACGGATGACTTGTTGGAAAGGAAAGGCCACCCATGGGTAAGAAGGCGAACCCCGCGCTGATCGGCGCCTTCGTTGTCGGGGCGATTGCTCTGGCGGTCGTCGGCGTGCTGGTGTTCGGCTCCGGACGCTTGTTCAAGCACACCTTGCGCTGCGTCTGCTTCTTCCCGGGCACGGTCAACGGCCTGTCGGTCGGTGCCCCGGTGAAGTTCAAGGGGGTGGAGATCGGACAGGTGGCCGACATTCGTATTCGCCTGACCGCCCAGGGCGCACTGAATGCCGACCAGGTGGCGGAAGGTATCCGTATCCCCGTGTTCATCGACGTCGACACGGAAAAGGTCGTCAGTCAAGGCGGTAAGGATCTCGACGCCGATGACCGCATCAAGCAATTGATCGATCTCGGCTTGCGCGCCCAGCTCAATGCACAGAGCATTGTCACCGGCTTGCTCTTCGTCGAGCTCGGTTTTCACCCTGATCTGGAGCCCACCTTCATATTGCCTCCAGGGTCTGACGAATTGGAGATCCCTACCATCCCCACAAGTCTGGAGCGCATCCAGTCGGCCGCCGAAGAGATCCTTCAGAAAATCGACGACATGCATTTGGAGATCATGGTACAATCGGCGAGCGACGCGCTCGACGGCTTGAAAAATCTAGTGCAGTCGCCGGCGGTGAAACAGACGGTCGAATCCTTGCCGGAGACCGTCGCCAACATCAATCAGACGTTGGCGAGCGTGCGCGAGCTGTCGGTGCGGCTGGATCGTGGCCAGGGGCCGCTGCTCGCGAGTCTCAAGGAGACCTCCGATAAGACCGGGGCCACGGTGGAGGAAATGCGCGAGACCTTGCAGACGGTGCAAAGATTGATCGGTCCGGATTCGCCGCTGGCGGGCCAGCTGAGCACGTCGCTGCAGGAGTTCAGCGGCGCCGCCCGCTCGCTGCGTTTGTTGGCGGATATGCTGGACCGCAACCCGAGCGCCCTGCTGCGCGGGAGGAAGGACGAGAACGCAAAATGACGTCGCGGAGGATTCGCATGCGCGTCGCGGTCGCGCTCGCCGGCTGCCTGCTGGCCGCCGGTTGCTCGGTGCTGGCCCCGCTGCCCAACCGCTCCCGGTTCTTCACGTTGGCGCCAGTGCCGGAGGCGCAAGCCCGCCGCGCCGATGCGCCGCGCCCGGAGGCCGGCACCCGAATCCTGTACGGGCTCGGACCGGTGACGGTCGCGGCTTTTCTGGATCGCAACGAAGTAGCCACCAGGGTCTCACCGACCGAGGTGCGCTATTCACCCATCGATCGCTGGGCCGAACCGCTCCCGGCCGCGATCACCGCAGTGATGTTGCAGAACCTCTCCGCGTTGCTCGATACCGATCGCATCGTCACGTATCCCTGGGTGGGCACCCTGGCGATCGACTATCAAGTCGAGATCAGTGTGCTGCGCTTCGAGACCGACGACACGGGCGTCAGCCAATTGACCGCACGCTGGGCGGTTCGAGATGTGCGCAATTCCGCCTACCTCATCGTCAGGGAGTCGACGTTCACGCATGCGGGGCCGGCGGCAAATGCCGTGGCGTCGACCTCGGACTTGAGTGCCGCCTTGGGTGACCTGAGCCGCGAGATCGCCACCGCGTTGCACGCGCTGCCGCTGCCGGCGTCTGCCCCGCCGCACCGCCAGCGCAAGTGAACCGCTGGTTGCGCCACATTGATTTTCCGGAAACTTTCCCGCATCTTTCCGGACTCCCGTGGCGGATCACTGCAGTCTATCGAAAAAAGCCGGTTGATGAGGCGCGGCGCGCGGTTCGGGAAGCGTGCGCCACGAAAGGAGATTCGATGAAACTACGAGAGCAAACGCTGGCCATGGCCGGGGCGATGATCGCAGTCCTGGTCGTTGGCTGCGCCAAGGACACGATAAAGTTGAAGCAAGAAACCTTCGCGACCAATCTGCCCGCGCCGCCCATCGTGTTGGTGTACAAGTTCGCCGTCAACATGAATGAGGTGACGGCGAATCAGGGGATTTTTCAGAAGGCCATTAATGCCGCCGAGAGCACCTCAACGCAGCAACAGGACGCGGACGTCGCGCACGAGGTGGCCGACGCCTTTGCCGAGGAGATGGTGACGAAAATCATCGCCCTCGGCCTGCCGGCGCAACGCGCGTTCCCGGTCACTTACGTACCGCAGAACGCACTGATCATTACCGGCGAGTTTGTGGACATCGACGAGGGCAACCGAACCCGGCGCATGGTCATCGGGTTGGGAGCCGGTAAAGCCCAGATCAATGCGGAGGTGCAGGCTCTCACCGCGACGGCAGGGGGCAACCAGTTGCTGGTCGAGTTCACCACGCATGCGGACAGCGGCGATATGCCCGGCGCCGCGGTGACCATGGGTGCGGGAGCGGCGGCCCAAGGTGGTGTCACGGCCGGCATGGCGGCGGCGAACGTCGCCATCGGCGGGGTGAAGGCATATCGCTCGGAAATCGCCCGCATGTCGGCCCGCAGCGCCGACAAGGCGGCACAGTTCCTGGCCAAGTTCTTTGCCCAGCAAGGCTGGATCTCCGCGGACAAAGCCCAGCAGTCGATGTTCTGAGGCCCATGCCGTGCGTCGCACCGCCGCCACCGTCAGCGCCGCGCTGGTCGTTGTCGCCGCATCCTTGCTGCTGGACGGATGTAATCTCTTCCGGCTGAAGAAGGACGTCGCCCGCTTCGATGCGTTTGGGCTGATTGGCGGGCACGTGACGCGCGTCGCGGATGAGGACGCGCCCATCATCGTGGTGCTGACCGCCAGCCCGGCGGCCGGTGTGCTCGACTCGTTCGTACTCGAGCGCCCCGGAAGCTATTTCTTCGTCGTTCCGCCGGGCAGCTACCAGATTGCGGCCTTCGTCGATCGCAACCGCGACTTCACCTACGAACCGAACGACGAGCCCGCGGCGTACTACGGAGCACCGACCGTCGTGCCGATCGCCGCGGGCCAAAAGGTCGCCGGTATCGACGTGCAAATACCCGCGCAGCCGCAGGTCCGGATCGACTTCCCGGTCGCCGTACGTGATCTCGGGAAGCGTGGGACGCACGAGCTTCCCCCCGTGCAGATCGGCGAGGTCGTCACCCTCGACGATCCGCGCTTCGACGCCAAGAACGGCGACCTCGGTCTCTGGCAGCCGGCGGAGTTCCTGTTCAACGTCGGTGCGGGATTTTATTTTCTCGAGCCATTTGATTCCAAGAAGATACCGGTGCTGTTCGTGCACGGTGCCGGTGGCACGCCGATCGACTGGCGTTACGTGATCGAGCATCTCGACCGGACGAAGTTTCAGCCGTGGCTGCTCTACTATCCATCCGGCGCGGACCTCGAGGTCATCGCCCGCGGCTTCGCGCGCTGGATGGCCGCCATCGCGGCGCGCTACGACTTTCAGCATTTCATCTTGGTAGCGCACAGCATGGGTGGTCTGGTGTCGCGCGCCGCCATCAACGAGATGGCGGATCGAGACGTCGGCGGCATGCTGTCGCTGTTCGTGTCGATCTCCTCACCCTGGAACGGCTATGGCGCGGCGGCCTCCGGTGTCGAGCACTCGCCGGTGGTCATGCCGATGTGGGTCGACATGGCGCCCGGCAGTCCTTTCCTCGCGTCACTCTTCAAGACGCCGCTGCCGAAGCATTGCCCGTATCATTTGTTCTTCAGCTATGGCGGACATTCACTCCTGCTGGGCGGAGCGAACGACGGGACCGTGGCGCTGTCGAGCGAACTCGCGCCACCCGCGCAACAAGCCGCGACCAGGCTCTACGGTTACGATGAGACCCACATGGGCATCCTGAGCGATGCGCACGTCTCGCAAACGCTCAACGCGCTGCTCGCCGACGCAGTCAAGTAGGGCCCGCGGGCCTGGGCCTGCGGCCGGCGTCTTTGTCATGGGCCGCCCCCGTTGGGTCGCTGTATGCTGCCAGGTCCGGTGAGCGGGGGTTTTGGCGCTTTTGCTCGAGCCCCAAGACTTGAACCGACGTGGTGGCCTGGTAGCGACGGTTCAGGTTCAACAACAGCGCCGTCATGGCTTCCAGCGGTCGGGCATTGGCGAGTCCTCCCGCGTCGATGCCGCGCAGATGTGGAATCCGGTCCACCAAGTCGAGGAAGTACCGTGTTGCCGCGGGCGTCTCGCTACACAGCAAGACGTCGCCATTGAGCGGCTGCGCAATGTGACAGAGCGCTCTGGCGCTGAGGTGTTTAAACCCGCTGACCACCAATGATTGCGGCAGCAACCGCTGAATCAGCTCGGCAGCCGACGCGGCAGGCAGTGGCGCCAGGTTGAACAGGTGGGATTGCAGCATGAGAGGGTTGACGACGTCGAGAACGATCTTGCCGGCCAGTGCTGGCGCCAACTCGGGGAGCACGGCTGTAACAGCGGCGAAGGGCAACGTCAGTACCACGTGGTCGGCTGCGGCAGCAGCACTGCGGTTCCCTGTCCCGCTGATGTGTGTCCCTCTTCCGGCTGCGGCCAGTCGTTGACGAAGCGTATCGGCTGCGCGCACGGCACGCTCGGGCTCTCGCGAGCCGATGATGACGCGCTCGCCCGCGAGAGCGAAACGCGCAGCCAATCCCAAGCCCTCCGGACCGGTGCCCCCCAGGAAAGCGATCTGTGCCATGGCAGTGCGAGGCCGGCGAGGTGAAGGGCTACGCGTGCGCCGCCGCTGCGGTCGGCTCCCTGCTGGGCTGGTAGGTCCCGGGTACTTGACGAGAGCTGATGACGAGCCGGTTCCAACCGTTGATGGAGACGATTGCCATCGTGAGATCGATCAGCTCCTTCTCACTGAAATGCTGGCAAGCCAACTGGTAGACGTCATCGGGGACATGGCTGCTGTGCACCAGCGTCACGGCGTCCGTCCAGGCGAGCGCGGCGCGCTCGCGTTCGGTAAAGAAGGGCGTCTCCTGCCAAACGGCCACCGCATAGAGGCGCTGCTCACTTTCGCCGTGTGCCCGCGCCTCCTTGGTGTGCATGTCGACGCAGTAGGCGCAGCCGTTGATCTCGGAGGCCCGGACCCGTACCAGGTCCAACAACGACGCCTCCAGCCCGCAATGTCTCACATACGCTTCGAGGCCAAACAGCGCCCGCAGGGCTTCGGGCGCGACCTTTGTGAATTCGATCCGTGCTTGCATGGTGTGTACTCCTGTTCCCTTACAATAAGGGTGGCACGGTTCGGGTCGCGCTTGAAGCAAGATTCTTTTTTCCGAGCGCTATGATCGGGCGTTGAGCGCCTGAGAATTGCCCTTACGGACCAGCGTCCGCGACGCCGGTTCCCACCACCTCGATCCCGAAGGCGGCGGCCAGCAGGGCCTTGGTGTACGGATCGCGGGGATGCTCGAAGACCTCCGCCGTGGAGCCTTGTTCAACGACGCGACCGGCGCGCATCACGATGATCTCGCTGCTGAGCGCGCGCACGACGCGCAGGTCATGGCTGATGAACAGATACGCGAGGCCGTGCCGCGCTTGGAGCGCGCGCAATAGGTCGACGATCTGTGCTTGCACCGACATATCGAGCGCCGAGGTCGGCTCGTCGAGCACCACCAAGCGCGGGCGCAGCACCATGGCGCGGGCAATCGCGACGCGCTGGCGTTGCCCGCCCGAAAACTCGTGTGGATAGCGGTCACGGCTGTCCGGGTCGAGCCCGACTTCGCGCAACACATCGTCGATCATGGCGCGACGCTCATCAGCGTGGGCTCCCAGCTTGTGAACATTCAACCCTTCCTCGATGATCTGCCCGACCGACATGCGCGGCGAGAGGGAGCCGTACGGGTCCTGGAACACGATCTGCATCTCGCGCCGCAGGGGGCGCATCGCCTTCGCGTGGAGCCGCCCGATGTCGCGGCCGCGAAACTCGATGTCGCCGTCGCTGCGCAACAGGCGCAACAGTGCGAGGCCCAGGGTGGTCTTGCCCGAACCGCT
>CAZTDK010000381.1:0-6490 GCA_964611965.1 uncultured Binatia bacterium (SeqCode)
GCGTTTCGCGGCGAAACTTATCTTCCACGCAGCGGCGGCGTTCGTCGAACGAGCGCCCTGCCCCACCCAGGGGTACTTCCTGCTCCGCCTCGAAGCTCCGTCCATCTTCCATCTCGATGCGCACCCGCGCCCCAAACGACATGCGGAAGGTCGAGAGATCGACTGTCCCGAGATCCAACTGAACTTGTTCGCCATGCTCACCGTTGGTGAACTTCACGAGCGCGCGATCGCGCATGCGCTGCGCGATCGCATCATCGAACGTCAGATACACCCGCTGCGCCAGATCCCAGGTGGCCTGATCGCGGATCCGATCGCGTGCAAATTGACGTGCCGTGAGCTCCTTGTCGAGCAGCGCCGCCGCAACATTATAGCCGACGGTAAAGTTGAGCGTCGTGGGCAACGAGTCGGGCCCCTTGAGATAGGCGGCGGCCAGCGCCTCCATTCCAAGCGTCAGCGGCCCGGTTGCAATGTGGACCGCCTTGACCTTCTTGCCATCGACGGCGTGCTGCCGCGAGATCCCGAGCACGCAGTCGATCGCCGTATCAATGTATGCGCACCCCGGATAGATTTTGTACGACAGCGTATCGGTCAGCCACGTCTTACCCAGGCCCTGGTAGGCACCCATCAGGGGCTGGCGCGCGAACACCTTCGCGAAGCCATCGGGGCTTTCGATGATGTCGGGCGCGCCGCGCAGTCCATTGGCAGCCAGTTGGGCGGCCTGGACACCGAGCGGCGCCGTCATCGAGGCCAGAAGCGTCTTCGCATCGGAGCCAAAGAATCCCGCCTGCAGCGGATAACTGGGCTGCGCGAACGAAATGCCGATCGCCGACTGGATCTGCGCCTTATCGAGGCCCATCAGCTTGGCGGCGATGACGGCGCTCCCGACGAGGTGAATGAACGACCACATCTGCCCGTTGAGCGGACCGAGGAGCGCCGAGGCACCGACGCGTCCCTCGACCTCATTCGCGAGGACCTGCGCCAGCAAGAATTCCTTGCCGCTGACCCCGAGCTTCTCGGCCAACGCCAGCGTGACCAACACGGAAGAATGACCGGTGTGCCCGGCAAACAAGTAGTCGTCGTAGTCGAGCGCCATGCTCAGCGCCGTGTTGGCGAAGATCGCATTATACAGCGAGGTGCGCTCTCCCGACGGCATCATGGTCGCGTCCTTGCCACCGCCCCAGTCCTTCACCGTGCGGCTGACGACGCGACCCGCGTCGGAGAAGTGCCCGGCGTGCACGGAAGCAATGACGCTGAGCACCTGGCTCTTGGCCTCTTCCATCACGCGCCGCGGCAGGTCCTCGAATTGTGCCTGGGCGACCCAGTCCGCGAGGCGCTCAGTAACGTTGCCAGCACTCATGCACACCCTCCTCTAGCGGCAGTCAGAGACATTGCGGTGCTGTATCTACCCCAAAGCCCCCACTGCACGCTAGGGCCTGCGGGGCCTGTGGCCGGCTGTGCGTGCACCTCAATTCCTTACCCACCGTGATATTCAGGCCACGGTTGGATCATCCGCCAACTGCAAGAGATGAAATGCAACGAGGGTCAGCGCGTTGCTGATTTCTCCGGAGCGGATCAAGTTGGGAATGGCCGCCAGCGGAACTGTCTCGACGGTGATTTCCTCCGTGCCGTCCCATTGCGGCGGGCCCGCCAGCTCGACATCGTACGCCGCGAACATGTGACAGCGATTGTTCAGGATCGCCGGATTGGGATGCACAACACCCAGCGGCACGAGACCGTCGCAGGCATAGCCAGTCTCCTCGCGCAACTCGCGTCGCGCCGCCACCGCCGGCGACTCGTCCGCCGCATCAATCATACCGGCCGGCACCTCGAGGGTGAGATCGCGAATGCCGTGCCGAAATTGCCGCACCATCACCACCTGCCGGTCGCGTGTCAGCGGCACCACATTGACCCAGTCGCTGGTCTCGATGACGTGAAAGTCATGCTCCTGCCCGCTGCCCAGCGAGCGGCTGGCATCGCAGCGCACCGCGAAAATCCCGCAACGATAGCGGCGTTCCGACTTGAGCACTTCCCAACGCATCCTCGAAACTACTCACGCAAAGACGCAAAGGACGCAAGACGAAATTACCGGCCGCTCCCGTATCCAGCTCTTGGAGGACGATTTCACGCGCTGGAAGGACGATTTCACAGAAGGGGTCATGAGATTTTAGAAGAGACGACGGTACTCGATCGCCGGACAGCGGTCCATCACCACCGTCAGCCCTGCCGCTTGCGCCCGCGCCGCGGCCGCTTCGTCAATGACTCCGAGCTGCAGCCAGACAATCCGCGCACCGACGGCCATCGCTTCGTCGACCACTGGACCCGCGGCCTCAGCACGCCGGAATATATCGACCATCTCGATCGGCGGGGGAACCTTGCCGAGCGACGGGTAACACCGTTGCCCGAGGAGCTCGCCCGCCGTCGGATTGACCGGGATCACGCTATGGCCCCGCTCCATCAGCAAACGCGCGATCCGATGACTGTCACGCTGCGGATCAGGCGAACACCCGACCACAGCAATGCGTCGTGGTCGCGCAAGAATCTCGCGAATCACCGCATCAGGTGGATTTTGAAACATTCCACTTCACACCAAGCCCCATAAGCAATCACCAACACACCACGGGCATACGACTCAACAGAAAGGATCGCCATCTATTCTTTGGTGCTTCGTGCCTTTCTGTGGTGCTTCCATGTCTTCGTGATTCGCTGTGCTCCGTAGGCTCAGCTCGTGGGCACTGCTGGGGCCAAGCGTTCCATGGCCCGCTCGAGACAGGACTTGATCTCCTCGCAACAGGCGGCGTAGACATCCTCCCCCTGCCCCACGGGATCCTCGATGTTGCCGTGGCCGCCGGCAAAGTCTTTCAGCGTATACACTTCCTTGCCAGCCGCTTCCGGAAACGCGGCGCGCAACATCGTTACCTGCTGCTCGGTCATCGCCAGGATCAAGTCGGCATCCACGATGAGGTGGCGGTTGCGTTTGAGATCCGTCGACACCGCCTCCGACGAAATGTGAATGCCCGCGTCGCGTAGCACAAGGCGTGCATCCATGGACACCAGCGCGCCGTCGCGCGCATATGCCGCAATACCGCCCGATTCGACGGTCAGATGCTCGTGCAGCGCACGCTCCTCCAACATCTTGCGCAGCAACGCTTCGGCGATGACGCTGCGGCTGGTGTTGGCGTGGCAGATGAAGAGAATCTTCTTGTACGGCATGATGGGAGACTTCAGACAAAAGACTACAGACTTCAGACTTCAGACTACAGACTTCAGACTCCAGACAACGGACTTGGAGTATTTTCCATTGTCTGTTGTCTGTCGTCTGTTGTCTGTGATCTTCTTCTCAGCCCTGCATCGCGCTCATCAACAGGGATCCCATGTCTTCCTTGGCGGTTGCGCCCTTCGCCAATTCGGCCTTCAGGGCTGTACCGAGTTCGGCGGCATCCCACACGGCGCGCTTCGAAGCTTTGCCAACGGCATGCCAGCCCTGCATCAGCCACACCGTTCCAGCGCCGACGCGGAACACTTCGCCGTGCACGTCCTTGGCATCGTCGCTGGCAAGCCACGCAACCAGGGGCGAGATATGCTGCGGGGCAAACGCGTCGAACTCGCCGGCCGCCACCTCGCGGCCCATGATACCCGCCGTCGACGGCGTCGCATCCACGGTGAGCCGGGTCCGCGCGATTGGAGCGATGGCATTGGCGGTGACCCCGTACTTGGCCATCTCCTTGTCGATGATGATGGCCATCGCCGCGAGCGCCGCCTTGGCGGACCCATAGTTCGACTGGCCCACGTTGCCCAGCAAGCCGGCATCGGAAGCGGTATTGATGATGCGGCCATTCAGGATGTTGCCCTTCTTGTGCTCCTCGCGCCAGTACTCGCAGGCGTGGCGCGCCATATTGAACGAGCCCTTGAGGTGCACCCCGATGACGGCGTCCCAATCCTCCTCGGCCATATTGAAGATCATCCGATCGCGCAGAATGCCGGCGTTGTTTACCACGATGTTGAGCTTACCGAACGTGTCGATTGCGCACTCGATGATGCGCTTGGCGCCCTTGAAGTCGGAGACACTCTCGCCGTTGGCGATGGCGTCACCGCCCATCTTCTTGATTTCGGCGACGACCTCCTGAGCCGGGCTCCCGGTGGCCTGGCCGCTGCCGTCGAAGTGGGCGCCGAGATCGTTGACGACGATCTTCGCCCCCTGCTTTGCCATCAACAATGCTTCTTCCTTCCCAATGCCGCGGCCCGAGCCGGTAATGACCGCAACCTTCCCTTCCAGTAGACGTGCCATGGTTCCTCCTCTTTCTATTCGCGTTGATCTCACAGATCGTTGATTGGTCCGAGGTGCGTGCGGGACAAGCCGTGGTATCTGCCCAAAAAGCACACGTATTGTCAAGATTGGGGCCTGCGGGCGGCGTCTCTTCTCTATGGGCCGCTCCCGTTGGTCGCTAGGGGCTGCCATCCCTGCTCGGATTCAGCTGTTGGGTGTTGTTCTGGTTTGCGTCCTGGTCCCTGGTTGTCAGCCAGCGGCAGAACCGAAACTCAGGAACCTCAAATCAGAACCTAAGGACCATGAACCAGGGAGCGAGAGCGATCGCGCCCGCGCGTTAGCTTTTGACCTGAGCCGATACGCCGACTATTATGCGCCGAGGAGCAACCGCGTGCGACAATTCATCTACGGACTGATCATTGGTGCCGGCTTCATGTACGCCTACGAGCGGCTGGATCCGCCCGCGATCCTGGCCTATCTGAATTCCGCAACTCAATCGGCCGTGAAGTCAACGTCGGGCTACGGCGGGAAAGAAACCCACCACTAGCAGCTTGGCGGACTTGGAAGTGTGCAGCGACCCAACGGGGAGCGGCCCATAGAAGAGACGCCGACCGCAGGTCCTAACGCATCGCGACGATCATCTTGCCGCAGCCGGAATGGGAGGCCTCGCGGAGAATCCCGAGGCTTTGCGTGCGCGACAGCCTCCCTTCGCGGCGCAAGACGCGCGTGGCACCGGCAACACAGCGGAGGTACTGCTCCTGGCTCTGCCATTCCGCGTCGGGCACCGGACCGCTGCATGGGCACAACTGGTCGATGCTGCACCCACCCGCATTGATGAGGCTTCCCGCCGGTGTGCCGGGGCACTGGTCGCAGGCATCGCCCACGCCATCGCCGTCGGTATCGGCCTGATCGGGATTGGCGACGACCGGGCAGTTGTCACGCGTGTCGGGGATGCCATCGCCATCCGCATCCGGGAGCTGCTCCCCTACGGCTGTCGCCGAGACAATCAGCACATAGGTTTGCGGTGCCGAGCGCCCAGAGGAGAGGATCATGGTGATGCCACCAGCCTCCGAGTGCTGCCGGCGCCCGCTGCTCAACAGCGCCTTCTCTCCATTGATCGAGACGTCGATCACCATCGCCTGGCGCCCGTCACCCAGCCGCTGCAGAAATCCATTGCCCGTGATCGCAAAGCTCTGACTGCTCAGTTGCACATTGGTCACCGCCACTACCACACCGGTCGACTCGACCGGCAAGCCGGTCACATCGAAGCCACCGCTGAGCTTCTCCGGACGTGTTGGCGGGGCCACGCAGCCGTTGCACACCGCGGTGATCTTGCTTCCTGAATTGAGCACATAGTGCTGTGACCCCGCGAATGCGGCGTTCCCCCACAGAGAGGTGGCTCCGCAAGCGGCAGACACGAACAGCGCAAAGAGAAAACGACGACCGCGCATGACCGTGGAGCATACGCCGTCCTGAGACATCAAACAAGCGAAGATTCCGCCGCCGCACGCCTGGCGTTTTATGCCGGCGTGTTGGGCACCGCCTCTGGAAGAGGCAGCGAGTTGGGCGAGTTCGACCTGATCATTGCAGCTTGCGCTGTTGCGCGCCCCTCGTTGATTGCGGCACGCACGTTGCAGTTTGCAGCACCGCAGGAGGGAAGCTGACTATGGCAAAAGCAGAGATAGCGAAACCAACGCCAACGCTGGGGCTAACTGGAGCGACCATGAACGCGATGGCGTTGATCGCGCCGGGGGCGTTCCTATGGACGACGTATCAATTACAGGCGGCCGCCACCGCACCTGATGGCAGCTCGGTGGCGAGCGATATTTGGGCGGGTTTGGCATTCGCCCTCGTTCTCGCATTCCTGACGGCCTTGTCTTACGGCGAATTGGCGCGACTGTACCCGGAAGCAGGATTCGGCAGCGCATACTACTTCGCAGAGAAGGCGTTCCTTGATCGAGAGAACAAGGCCCATCACAAGTTTGCCCGCCTCGCGAAGCTGATTACCGGTTGGGCGGCGCATCTCTTCTACTGGGTCTATCCGGGAGTCATGGTCGCCTTCGGCGCAACCCTGGTTGGCTACATCTACCAACAGTTCACGGGCGACACGCTGTCGAACTATACGCTCACATTCATCGCCGTCCTGTTCGCTGTCGGAACCGGTTACATCGCGGTGCGCGGCATAACCGGGTCGACATTCACAGCGATCATCATCAACGTGATTCA
>CAZTDK010000382.1:0-6457 GCA_964611965.1 uncultured Binatia bacterium (SeqCode)
CACCTCGATTGTGTCCTTCAACCAGAAGATCAACCCCTTCTTCGGCGGGCTGACGATGCGCGTGCTCGAAGACCAGATCAAAGGGTTCATCCGCATGTTCATGCCGATGCTCATCGAGCAGGCCACGGCGTTTGCGGTGAGCAGAGATAATCAGCGCATCGCCTTCGACTTTGTGCGGCAGATCATCCGTCAGCTGCTCGATCAGCCCCTGCGCAGCTTTGTCGTCACCGACTCGCCCGCGCAACGGAAGAAGATCGAGTCCGTCATTCGCAAGGCGGTTACCAACGCCAGGCTCCAGGCCGCGATCCGCAAGGCGACACTGGCCGTGTGGGATGATGTCTACGGCTGGATACGTGAGCAACGGGTCGGCGACCTGATCCGGCTCGACGAGCAGGCTGATTGGTTGGCCGAACAGTGCGTGAAGATGATCCTGCCGGTGCTGGAGCGACCGGCGGTGCTGCAGCTCATCGCCACCGAGACGGCCGCAGCCGCCGGAAAGCTGCGGCCGTCATGATGCCTTGCGGCTCAGAGGTGCGTGGACGCGGAGGTCAACGGGAGGTTACCCTTCGTACTTGAACGACACTTTCACTCTGGCGCGATAGGCGCGTACTTTGCCGTCCTCGAGTTGCAGATCCAATGTCGAGATCTCGGCGATGCGCAGATCTCGAAGCGACTTGCTGGCCTTGGCGACGGCGGCCGAAGCCGCCTTCTCCCACGATTCGGTGCTGGTCCCCACGAGCTCGATGATCTTGTATACGCTTTCAGCCATACGACGATCCTTTCCGTGCGTGTGCCGACACGCACTGCATGAGCCGCATCTCCGCGCCCGCACCAACGAGCGCAGCCAGCATAGCACAGGCAGAAGGATTGGAGGATTTGAGAAGTTGAGGATTTGAGAATTGGGGAAGCCTTCCATCAATCCTCCAATCCTCCAATCCTCCGATCCTCAAATTCCCCGATCCTCAAATTCCCCGATCCTCAAACAGCAATCGCGCATACTCTTCTTGAAACTCCGGCGTGCCGCCGAAGGCGTGCTGCATCGACATGGCGCGCTTGTAGTAGAGATGCGCGTCGTGCTCCCAGCTGAAGCCGACACCGCCGAACACCTGGATCGCGTCGGCGGTGACACGGTAGAGCGCATCACTCGCGAAGGCCTTGGCGACGGTGGCGCCACGGTGAAATGCGGCGCGATCGTCGCCGTCGGCGAGGCGCAACGCCTCGTACACGCCGGAGCGCGCCAGCTCGACGTTGCGCAGCATGTCGGCGAGCAGGTGCTGCACCGCCTGGAACGAGCCGATCGGCCGGTCGAATTGCCGGCGCACCTTCGCGTACTCGGTGGCCAGCTCGAGCGCACGGTCCGCCGCCCCGACCGCGTCGGCGACGAGACCGACGACGACACGGTCGAGCACATCCGCAATCAACGCCCGGACGTCCCCGTCACCCAGCCGGCGGGCCGACGCCTCGCTGAGACACACCTCGGCTTGCTTACGGGTGGTATCGACAGTCACCAGGGGCGTAACCGCGGCATCCCGGGCGTCCACCACGAAGAGTCCGACGTCGTCACCAACCCTCGCAGTTACCAGCAGCCAGTCCGCCCCGGCACCGTCGGCGACGAGCTTGATGCCACTCACCCGCCAATCGCGGCCATGCTGCTCGGCGCGCGCATTGACGTGGCGCCAATCGTAGCCGGAATCGGGCTCAAAGAGCGCCGGTACGGCTACCCGTGTTCCCATTGCGATCTGCGGCAAGAGCGCTGCCTGATCCGCGGCGCTGCCGACGGCACGGATGGCGGCAACCGCCGCCAGGCTCGACGACAAGAACGGTCCGGGATGCACACCGCGCCCCAGCTCTTCGAGGACGATGCCCATTTCCTGATATCCGAGGCCGAGCCCGCCATGCGCCTCGGGCACGAGGATCTTCGTCAGCCCCAGGTCGACGAGCCCGGACCAGACGTCGTCGGTGGTGCCGCGCGGGTCGTCGAGCATGCGGCGCACGAACGGCATCGGCGCGCGCTCGTGCACGAAGCGACGCACGGTGTTGCGCAACGCGGCCCGCGCCTCATCGAGCGGCCGATCGCGCGGCAGCGCCGCTGCCGACGGCGTATCCGCCTCGCGCGGCAAGCCGAGGATGCGGTAGGCGATGATGTTCTTCTGCACCTGCGTCGTCCCGGCGCCGATGGTGGTCATGCGCGAGTAGACGCAATGGTACTGCCAATTGCCGTGCACCTCGTACTTCGAGCCGCGATACAGCTGCGCGCGCGGCCCCTCGATGCGCAGCGCCAGCTCGGCGAGGTCTTGCATCAGATACGACCACTGCAGCTTGCCGAGCGGCAGCGTCACGCCGGGATCCTGTCCGCGCTGCAAGGCATCGAGCGCATCCTCGGTGAGCCGCTGCATCAGCTCGACCTGGATGCCGAGCGCCGCGGCGCCCTGCCGAATCAGCGGCTCGGTCTGGCGCCCCATGTCCGCGGCGAGCTGCACGACGGTCTCGAGCCGGCGCGCCAGCTGCACCCCGAGCTTCATCGTGCCGAGCCGCTCGAAGGTGAGCGTCGACATCGCCACCTTCCAGCCGGCATGCAGCGGACCGACGAGATGGTGCTTGGGCACGACCACGTCGGAGAAGAAGATCTCATTGAAGCCGTCGTCGCCGGTGATCTCGCGCAACGGCCGCACCTCGACCCCGGGCTGACGCAGATCGATGATCAGCGCGCTGATGCCCTGGTGTTTCGCCGCGTGCGGATCGGTGCGTACCAACGCCAGGCAGAAGGCGGCCTCGTTGCCAAAGGTGTTCCAGGTTTTCTGGCCGTTGACCAGCCAATGGTCGCCGCGATCGTCGGCGCGCGCCTCCAACGCCGCGAGGTCCGAGCCCGCATTGGGCTCCGAGAACCCCTGGCACCAGATCTCCCCCGCCGTCACCATCGGGGGCAGATAGCGTTCCTGCTGCGCGGCAGTGCCGGCCGTGAGTAGCATGGGCCCGATGTTGTAGAGCCCGATCGCGTTGCGCGGCACCGGCGCGTCACGCGCGCCCATCTCTTGATTGAAGATGATCTCCTGCGTCAACGAGCAGGCACGCCCACCCCAACGCAGCGGCCACGCCGGCACCACCCAGCGACCCGCCACCAAACGCCGGTGCCATTCGTGCGCCTCACCAGCGTAGCGCAGATTGTCATCGAGCCAGCGCCGGAGCTCGTCGCGGAAGGCGAGGTCGGCCGCGGTCAGATCGAAGTCCATGCGGGAATTCGAGGATTGGAGAATTTGAGGATTGGAGGATTTGGAAAGGGGCGCCGTGTTTTCATCAATCCTCCCATTCTCTCCTCTTCAAATTCGCAAATCTCTTGAAGGTGTATCAGCCCAGCTTCACCGCCCTGCCGATTTCCCGACCCCCGCCATCAAACGCCGCGCGTACTGTTGCGACTCCATCGTCGACGCGCCCCCCAGCATGCGGGTGATCTCGCGCACGCGGTCGTCGGCCTGCAAGGCGCGGGCGCTCGTCGTCGTGCGGCCTTTGATGACGCGCTTCTCCACCGCGAAGTGATGCTCCGCTTGCGCGGCGATCTGTGGCAGATGCGTGATGCAGAGCACCTGGCGGCTCTGTCCGACGACGTGCAGGCGCTTGCCGACGGCTTCCGCGACGGCGCCACCAATGCCGGCGTCGACTTCGTCGAATATGAGCGTCGGCACGTCGCCGACGCCGGCGGTGAGGGTCTTGAGCGCCAGCATGATGCGTGAGAGCTCGCCGCCCGACGCGATGCGGGCCAGCGGCTTGGGGTGTTCGCCGGGATTCGCCGAGAGATAGAACTGCACGACGTCGCCACCGAGCGCCGTCAGGCTGGTGGTGCCGGTGCCGGCGGGATCTGCCGAGCCCGACTGCGGGCCGTCGGAAGCCGCCACGGTGAAGGTGACGCGGAAGAGCGCGCCACGCATGCCGAGGGTGGCGAGCTCCGCCGCCATCCGGCGCTCCAGCTCCGGTACGATCTTCTGCCGTGCGCGCGACAACTCGCGGGCAACCTCCCAGGCGCGCGCCGCCCGTTCGAGTGCCGTCTGGCGCGCGGCCGTGATGTCGATCCCCGTTCCTTCCAGGCCGGTCAGCTCCGTCTCCAGCTGCGCGAGCCGGTCAACCAGCGCGTCCGCCTCGCAGCCATACTTGCGCTTCAGGCGCGCCAGCAACGCCAGGCGCTCCTCGATCTGCTCGAGCCGGTCAGGCTCGTGCCGGATGCGTGCGGCGGCGCGCCGCAGCTCGAGCGCCACCTCTTCGACCTGGACCACCGCTTGGCTAAGCACCTCCGCATTGGCCCCGAAGCTGGGTTCGATGCGGCTGGCGTCGTGCAGCTGCGTGGCGATGCGGCTCAGCGCGGCGGCGATCGCTTGATCGCCGGCGTACAGCGCCTCTTCGCTCTGCTGGCACAGCAGGCTGAGTTTCTCCGCGTGACGCTGCAGCTCGCGCTCCTGTTGCAGCTGCCGTTCGTCGCCGTGCACGAGCTTGGCGTCGTGCAGCTCGCGCACCTGAAAGCGCAGCAGCTCCAGCCGCTGTCGCGCGGTTTCGCCGCCCGCCGTCAGCTCGGCAAGACGGTCAGCGGCTTCACGAAACGCGGCGTAGGCGGTCGCCATCTCGGCGCATGGCACCTCCAGCCCGCCAAACTCGTCGAGGAGCTCGAGATGGCTTTCCGGCTTGAGCAGCAACGCCTGCTCGTGCTGGCCGTACACATGAATGAGTCGGGCGCCCAGTTGACCGAGAACCGCGGCCGCGGAGAGGTTCCCATTCACCCAGACCCGACCTTTCCCCGCCCGGGTGATGACACGGCGGATCAACACCTCATCGGCGAGTGACACACCGCTGTCTTCAAGGATGCCGCGCTCCGTCGCATCGATGTCGAAGAGTCCTTCAATCGACGCTTCCTCACAATCCGTCCGGATGAGATCGGCGGTGGCGCGCTCGCCGCACAGCAAGCCGATGGCGCGCATGATGATGCTCTTGCCGGCGCCGGTCTCGCCGGTGATCACGTTCATCCCGGATTCGAACGACAGCTGCAGCGCGTCGATGATGGCGAAGTTGCTGATGCGGAGCTCGCGAAGCATGACAGGAGGGCTCGTCGCCTATGGCTCGTGGCACGTGGTGTGCCTGTGGCTGGCGACCACGAGCGACGAGCAACGTGCCACGCGCAAATTCATTACCGTTCCCCCCAGCGCAGCTTGCTGCGTAGAACGGCGAAGTAGCTGCGGGTTCCCGCGTGGACCAGCGGCACGATGTTGCGGCCCTTGCGAATCTCGACGACGTCGCCGCTGAGCAGCCGCAGGCCCTCCTGCCCGTCGACCGTCAGCACGACATCCTCGTCGGGCGAGCGCGCGGTGACCCGCACCACGGCGCTATCGGGGAGCACCATCGGCCGGTTGGTGAGGGTGTGCGGGCAAATGGGCGACAAGGTGATCACCCCGACGGCCGGATGTACGATGGGCCCGCCCGCCGACAACGAGTAGGCCGTCGTGCCCGTCGGAGTCGCGACGATCAGGCCATCGGCCTTGTAGACACACACCGGGTCGCCGTCGACACTGGTCTCGAGGTCGATGATCCGCGCCTGCGCGCCTTTGGTGATCACCGCTTCGTTCAGCACCTGGCGTTCGGCGAGCCCGGTGTCGCCGCGCCACAGGGTCACCGCCAGGGTCATGCGGCGGTCCACGTCGAAGTCGCCGGCGACGATGCGCTCCATGATCGGGAGCAGCTCTTCGGTCGTCACCGCCGTGAGGAACCCGAGGCCGCCGAGGTTGACGCCGAGAATCGGTACGGCGCGGTCTTCCATGAGCCGGGCGGCGCGCAGGAACGTGCCGTCGCCGCCGAGCACGACGATCAGGTCCGCGCGCGCGATCATGTCGGCCTTGGTGGCGCTGACGCCGCCGATGTGCGCCACGCTCTCCGGCTCGACGAGAGCAGTGAGCCGGTGGGTCTCCAGCCACACCACCAATTGCCGGGCGAGATCAACCGCCCGCTCGCGCCCCCGCTTGACCACTACCCCGACGCTACGCACGGCGGGACGTTATCACAGGCCGGCCGGGGCCGGCTACTGGAGGCCGGCGGCCGGCGATTTTTCTATGGGCCGCTCCCCCCCTTCGACGGCGCTCCGGACAGGGTTGGGTCGCTGCGCGCTGCCGAGACCGACAGGGTCTGCGGCCGGTGTCCCCTCGATCGCCCACGCCCCGCTGCGTCGCTCCGCATTGCCAAGCCGGGCAGGTTCGAGCGGGCGCCTGGCGCCGACCCTCTACGCGTCTGAGCCGCGCGGCTCGCTCACCGCCGCGTGGATGGAGCGGCAGTGCCGCACGAGATTGTCGTGCGCGGCGACGAAGCGCTTGAGCGGCGTATCGATGTCGTAGAAATAGATGTTGGCGATGAACCCATAGATGCCGGCGTCGATGCTGGTGGGCTGCTCGCCGTGCACGTAGCCAGCGGCGGGAATCAGATTCGCCAG